>NZ_JBBCIR010000030.1:0-215002 GCF_037189885.1 Paludisphaera sp. | reverse complement strand
GAGCCTGGGCCGTGCAGGCGGGACGCCCACACCACAATGGATGGAAGGCCTTCATCGGGTTGCGACGGCGTTCGCCCCTTCATCCGGCCTTCGGCCGCCTCCTCCCGCGAGGAGAGAAGGGTTGCCTGTCGTCGGCCGACGCCGATTCTCGTCGAGCCGCGTCCGCGATGCGACGGCCGGGACGAGGCTCGCGATTGGTCGCGGCCTCGTCCCGCCGGTGATTCGTCCGACGAAGGCTTACTTGCCCTCCTCGAACTCCACGTCGATGACGTCGTCGGGCTTGGCTCCGCCGGCGTCCGAGGACTCCGACGCGCCCCCGGCGGCGCCGCCGGCGGCGGCGCCCGCGCCGGGGCCGGAGCTGGCGGCGGCGTAGAGGTGCTCGGACATGGCCTGGGCGGCCTTGGAGAGGTCGTCGACGGCGCGGTTGATCTCCGCGGCGTCCTCCCCCTTCTTGGCCTCGTTCACGCGGTCGACGGCCGCCTGGAGGGCGGTGCGGTCGCCCTCGCCCAGCTTGTCCTTGTTCTCCTCCAGCAGCTTCTCGATCTGGTAGACCCGCTGCTCGGCGGCGTTGCGGGCCTCGGCCAGCTCGCGACGGCGCTTGTCCTCGGCGGCGTGCGACTCCGCGTCGCGGTTCATCCGCTCGATCTCCTCCTTGGAGAGGCCGCCGGACGACTCGATGCGGATCGTGTGCTCCTTGCCGGTCGCCTTGTCGCGGGCCGTGACGTTGAGCAGGCCGTTGGCGTCGATGTTGAACGTCACCTCGATCTGCGGCGTCCCCATCCGCGCCGGCGGGATGCCCTCGAGGTTGAACTCGCCGAGGGCCCGGTTGTCCTGGGCCATCGGGCGCTCGCCCTGGAAGACCTTGATCGTCACGGCCGACTGGTTGTCCTCGGCGGTGGTGAAGGTCTCCTTCTTCTCGGTCGGGATCGTGGTGTTGCGGGGGACCAGGACGGTCATGACGCCCCCCTTGGTCTCCAGGCCCAGCGACAGCGGCGTGACGTCGAGGAGCAGGACCTCCTTGACCTCGCCGGTGAGGACGGCCCCCTGGATGGCCGCGCCGACGGCGACGACCTCGTCCGGGTTGACCCCCTTGTGCGGATCCTTGCCGAAGATCCCCTTGACGATCTCCTGGACGCGCGGCATCCGCGTGGAGCCGCCGACCATGACGACCTCGTCGATGTCCGAGGGCTTCAGCTTGGCGTCTTCCATCGCCTTGAGGACCGGGCCGCGGCAGCGCTCGAAGAGCTTGTCGGTCAGCTTCTCGAACTGGGCGCGGGTGATGGTCATCGTCAGGTGCTTGGGGCCCGACGCGTCGGCCGTGATGAAGGGCAGGTTGATGTCGGCCTGGGCCTGGAACGAGAGGTCCTTCTTGGCCTTCTCGGCCGCCTCCTTGAGGCGCTGGAGCGCCATCTGGTCCTTCCGCAGGTCGATCGACTGCTCCTTCTTGAACTCGTCGGCGATGTGGTTGATCAGGGCCTCGTCCCAGTCGTCGCCGCCGAGGTGCGTGTCGCCGTTGGTGGCGAGGACCTCGAAGACGCCGTCGGCCACGTCGAGGATCGAGATGTCGAACGTGCCGCCGCCGAGGTCGAAGACGGCGATCTTCTCGTTCTTCTTCTTGTCGAGCCCGTACGCCAGCGCGGCGGCCGTCGGCTCGTTGATGATCCGCGCGACCTCAAGCCCGGCGACCTGGCCGGCGTCCTTGGTGGCCTGCCGCTGGCTGTCGTTGAAGTACGCCGGGACCGTGATGACGGCCTTGCGCACCTTGTGGCCGAGGTAGCTCTCGGCGGCCTCGCGCAGCTTGCGCAGGATCAGGGCCGAGATCTCGGGCGGGGTGTAGTCCTTGTTGTTGGCGTGGACCTTCACGAAGTCGGACGCGCCCCCGACGACCTTGTAGGGGACCATCTTCTCCTCGGAGCCGACCTCCTCGTGACGGCGGCCCATGAACCGCTTGATCGAGTAGACCGTGCCCCCCGGGTTCGTGATCGCCTGGCGCTTGGCCGGGTCGCCGACCAGCACCTCCCCCTTCGACGTGAACGCGACCACCGAGGGGGTCAGGCGGCTCCCCTCCTGGTTGGGGATGACCGTGACGTCGCCCCCTTCCATGACCGACACCACGCTGTTCGTCGTCCCGAGGTCGATCCCGATGATCTTTTCGCCTTCCGCCACGTCCGATCTCCTTCCTTCCACGTTGAGGGGGACGAGGAACCCGCGCGTCACATCTCCGCGCGAGGCGACCGGACAAGGGACGACTCTCGCGCCCGCATCCGACTCGCCGGCCCAGGGCCGTGTCTGTCATCAATCTTCGCCCGGACTCAACCGATGACTTCCCCTAATTCGCAAGCATCGTGCCACACTCCTCCAAAGTCAACGAGCGGCACCCAAACCCTTTCGATAAAACATTTTGCGGATTTTGTACGCCATCAATCCGCCATCCTGGCCTTCCAACAAGGCTGCCGATATGACAGGGCGGCGAAACATCGATCCCGAAGGCTGCCATTTTGACAAAGCCAAGGGGGATGTCCCGAGTTGGAGGCTGGACAATCCATGCCTTTTGGCCTCGGAGCATTCCGCGCCGTCAAAAAAGATGATCGGCTTGCCCGCCGGTACTTCCCCGGCCATGGTGATCAGGGCGATCGCGGCCATGAACTTCCTGGCCCATCAAGGTTTAGTGGCGCATACCTTCTCCATCGCCATGCAGGCGGAAGCGATAGCCATAACTAATGGATCATGGCCCGGTGAAAAAGCATAGAGGCCACCGCGACGCCGACACGGCCGAGGGGGCCGGGCCGCTCGTCCCGGACGACCCAGCCGGCACGAAGCGATCCGACCCGGCGAATCCCGACCCGCGTGCCGGGGAATGTCCTTGACACGCCGTCCGCGCTCCTTTAATACCTTACCCTTGTGAAAGTTGCGTCCACGGGGTCCGCTTTACTCCGAGAGTGCCGATGGCCCGCAAGTCCTCATCGCCGGCCCAATCCTCGTCGAAATCCAACGGGGGCGCGGCCCAGCCATCGGAGTCCAAAAAAGGGCCGACCCTGGCGAGCCTGCGGACCGAGATCGACCGCATCGACAAAGAGCTGGTCTCCCTCCTGAATCGTCGCGCCGAGATCGCCGTCCAGATCGGCCAGGTCAAGAGCAAGAACGGGCTGGAGGTCTTCTCGGCGGCCCGTGAGGAAGAGGTCCTGGCGAAGGTCCTGGGCGCCAGCCGTGGGCCACTGCCCGAGGACACGCTCCGTCATATCTTCCGCGAACTGATGAGCGGTACCCGGGCGCTCCAGCGCACCCTACGCGTGGCTTACCTCGGGCCGAAGTACAGCTATAGCCACCTGGCGTCGGTGGCCAAGTTCGGCGAGGCGGTCGAGCACGTCCCGCTAGGGTCGATCGCGGCGGTCTTCGAGGAGCTGAACCGTCGGCACGTCCAGTTCGGCATCGTCCCGCTGGAGAACTCCACCGACGGGCGGATCGCCGACACCCTGGACATGTTCACCAAGCTGCCGAACATCAAGATCCGGGCCGAGGTCCGCCTGCGCATCCACCACTGCCTGCTCGGTCGTTGCGAATGGAGCCAGGTGCGCCGGGTCTATTCCAAGAGTCAGGCGCTATCGCAGTGCCGGAACTGGCTGGGGAAGAACCTGCCGCAGGCGGCGAAGATCGAGGTCGTCTCCACGACGGCCGCCGCCGAGCTGGCCCAGCGCGAGGAGTTCGCCGCGGCCGTGGCGAGCAAGCCGGCCGGGCAGGAGTACAAGCTGGACCTCCTGGCGGAGAACATCGAGGACCGCGTCGACAACGTGACGCGCTTCGCCGTCATCGCCGAGACGGCCGAGGCCCGCACCGGCCGCGACAAGACGACGCTGATGGCCCGCATCCCCAACGACCCCGGCTCGCTCGCCAAGATGATCGCCCCGCTGGACAAGACGGGGGTCAACATGACGTGGATCGAGTCGTTCCCGATGCCCGGCCCGCCGTCGGACAGGAATCCCTCCTACCTGTTCTTCCTCGACGTCGAGGGCCATGCCGAGGATCCGGAGGTCCAGAAGGCGATCGAGGCCGTCCGCAAGCGCTGCGAGCGGCTCGACGTCCTGGGCTCCTACCCGCGCAGCGAGATCGTCGAAAGCTGACCGGCCCGGCCGGCGTTGTCGAGACCTCCCCGGCCCGAGTATCCTGTCGCGGGTGGACCGACCCGGCGGCATTGCGAAAGGATCGAGCGGGATGGGCGACCTGGCTTGCGTGAACGGCGAAATGATGGCCCCCGAACGGGCCACCGTCCCGATCTACGATCGCGGCTTCCTCTTCGGAGACTCCGTCTACGAGGTCTGCAGGATCTACGCCGGCCGCTGCTGGCTGGAGGCCCAGCACCTGGAACGGCTGAGGCGCAGCCTCAAGGAGCTGGAGTTCCCGCCGTACGACGTCGACCGCCTCGTCGCGCGGATCTACCGGACGATCCGCGAGGCCGGCGTCGACGAGGGCCTGGTCTACGTCCAGGTGACGCGCGGCGTCGCCCCCCGGACCCACGCCTTCCCGAACCCGCCGGTCGAGCCGACCGAGGTTATCATCGTCCGGCCGTTCGACGACGGCCCCTCGGCGGCCCTCCGCGAGACCGGCGTCCCCGTCGTCTCCCGCCCCGACATCCGCTGGAAGCGCTGCGACATCAAGACCACGAACCTCCTCGGCAACGTGCTGGCCAACGAGTCGGCGCATCGCGAGGGGGCGTACGAGGCCGTGTTGATCGACTCCCTGGGCTACGTCACCGAGGCGACCCACACGTCGGTCCTCTGGGCGCGCGAAGGCCGGGTCGAGGCCACGCCCGAGGGGCCCGAAATCCTCATCGGCATGACTCGCCACCTGGCCGAGCGGCTGGCCCGTCGGGTCGGCCTCCCGTTCGTCGAGACCCGCGTCACGCTCCCCGCCTTGCTGGGGGCCGACGAGGCGTTCCTGGTCGGCACCTCCACCGAGGTCATGCCCATCGCGACGATCGACGGCCAGCCCATCGGCGACGGCAAGCCGGGGCCGATCACCCGGCGGCTCCAGGAGGCGTACCGCGACGAGCTGCGCGACTGGCTCGCCGCCCCCTCCCCCGCCCCGGCGCGCGCCTGATGGCGACGACCGAGCCGCCGCCGTTCGACCCCGACGACCCCTTCTCGGTCCACTTCCACCGCGAGCCGCTCGGGCCCGTCGGCGTCTCGCTCCTCGTGCTGGGCGTCGACCCGACGGACGCCGAGGCCGCGTCGGTCTGGGAGGCGAGCGTCGCGTGGCTCCGCGACGAGGGGCGAACGGTCGATCTGACCCTCGCGGCCGTCGACCGAACCGCCCCTCGCCTCGGCGAGGCGATCCAACGGGCGGCCGACGCGACGCCCCACCCCGTCGTCGCCATCGCCGCGACGGCCGAGCCGCCGAGCCGGAGCGCCTGGGAGGCGCTGCTGAAGTCGCTCGACGGCGCGGATCACGCCTGGACGCGACGGCCGGCCGGGCCGCTCCTCGCGGCGTGGCGATGGGCCGCGCGGGCGGCGCGTCGGGTCGTCTTCGGCGTCCCGCTCATGGACGTCCACGCGCCGCTCAGCCTGCACCGCTCCGAGAAACTGCGGGCGATCCCCCTGCAATCGGGGTCGTCGTTCGTGGACGTGGAGTTGCCGGCGAAGGCGACGTTCCTCGGCCACGTCCTCGACGAGACGGCCCTCCCGCAGGTCGTTCGGCCGACCTGGAATCGGGGCCGGCTCCGCGACATGCGGCTGGTCTTCAAGGCCCCGACTTTCCGACGCGGCCCCGCGGCCGGCTCAGGTCCACTTGAACCACCGCAGGGCGAGCCAGAAGGTGACGGCGGCCCAGGCGAGGAGGATCGCCAGCGCCCGCAAGATCCCCTCGTGCCCGAGCCCGGCCCCCTCCAGCAGGATCAGCCGCAGGCCGGCGACGAGCTGCGTCAGCGGCAGGGCCTGGATGACCGGCTGGACGACGGCCGGGAAGCGGTCGGACGAGAAGAAGACGCCGGAGAGCAGCCACATCGGCATCATCACCAGGTTCATGAGCCCGCTGACGGTCTCCGCGGTGGCGGCGCGGCAGGCGATCAGCAGTCCGATCCCGGCGAACGCCAGGGCGCCCACGACGTCCAGTAGCACCACCAGCCAGAGCGAGCCCCGGATCGGCATGCTGAACAGGAAGACGCCGACCGCCAGTTGCACCACCAGGTCCGGGATCAGGAACGTCAGCCGCGCGGCCAGGATCGACCCCAGGAAGTCGCGCCGGGGCATCGGCGTGGCGGCGTAGCACTTCAGCAGCTTGCCGATCCGCAGGTTCACCAGCAGGAACCCCACCCCCCACAGGCCCCCCCCCATCGCGTTCAGGCCGATCAGGCCGGGGATCAGGAAGTCGATATAGCGCGATCCGGGCTCCGTGACCAGCACGTCCCGCGTGGCCACCGGGTCGGCCCTCCCCGCGGCGCGCTGGACCACGTCGTCGACCGCCGCGCGGGCGGCGGCGGATTCGGGCCGGGTCGGGTCGTAGCGATAGGCGACCGCCCCCCCCCGCCCCGGCTCGACCACCAGCGGCGTCTTGCCGGTCCGCAGGCGGTTCATGGCCTCGGCCTCCGAACGGACGTCAAGCGCGATCGGCGGGGCCGAGCCGGCGGGCGTCGACGGGTCGGCGAGCCTGGCGTTGTGGGCGTCGACCGCCTTCCGCAGGGCTTCCACCGCGGGGCCGTCGATCACCTCGACGACGACCGTCGCGGGGGGGCGGCTCTGGAAGGCGTAGCCGAGGACGACGGCCAGCAGCGTCGGGAAGCCGTAGACCCAGAAGATGCGCGCGGGCTGGCGGAGGAACTCGCGCAGGCGGCCGAGATAGAGCTGGACGAACGGCGAATGCTGGAACATGTGGGATCCTGGGCTCGGTCGACCAACCCGTCGCGAGCGGGGCGATCGCGAAGCTTCGTCGATGAAGGCCGGACCGATCATGCCCCCGAAAGCCCCGCTCGTCTACTCGAACTGCGGGGACGCGCCCCGTCGGCACTCTTGGGCCGGGCGTTTACCCCGCGGTGCCCTGCGTCGGCTGAGGATCCGAGGCGAGCCCGCGCTACGACTTCGCCGTGATCCTGACGTTCCGGAATTCGACCCTCCCCTGCCAGGATTGGAGGCCGATGAACCCCTCGGCCCGCTGGATGCCGGGGTTCCTGCGCGCCTGCTCGCGGAATTCCCGCAGGTCCGCGTCGACCACCAGGCCCCCGTTCAGATGCACGGCGACCTTTGAGCCGACCGCGACGATCCGGATCTGGTTCCATTCGCCCGCCGGCTTCGTGAATCCGGGGGCGGCGGGGGCGGCGGCGTAGATCGCGCCGCAGCGGGATTGCGCCGGGGCGTCTCGGTAGGCGGGCGCAGCGTCGTCGAGGAGCTGGATCTCGATGGCATCGTTCGAGGGCACGTCGCGCCTCGGGCAGCGGATGTAGATCCCCGAGTTCGCTCCGGGGGACATGCGGAATTCGAGCTGAAGTTCGAAGTCGCCGTAGGTCTCCCGGCTGCAAAGCCAGTCCCTGGAACGGCCCTCCGTGACCAGGACGCCTCGCTCGACCCGCCAGTTGCCCCGATCGGGCCCCAGTTGGTCCCAGCCGGCCAGATCGCGCCCGTTGAAGAGGTCCGTGGGCCGCCCCGCGGCCGCGATCTCGAGCGTCTGGTAGGCGTCCATGATGCCGAGCCTCTCTTTCTGCTCCCGCATCAGGCCGTAGAGCTGACCGTAAAGATCGCCGGCGCCGCCGGCCTGCTCGGCCCCGGCGAACATGAGGCGGTACTTCCTCATGAACGCCAGTAGCTGGCCCACGGTCTGGGCCCTGTGTTCGTGGGTGTCCTTGATCATCTCCACGGCGAAATCGGCGGTGGAGGCGTCAAAGATCGCGGACGCCTCCACCAGGCTCTTGACGAAGGCGACCCCCTCCGCGCGGAGCCCGCGACCGGTGGGCAGGTCCTTCACCTTGGCCCCCAGGGCGGCGAGCGCGTCGTCGAGCGGGCCGATCGCCTCGTGATCCAGACTACCCGCGAGGCACCGCTCGACGACCTTCGCGTAGGCCTGCTCGTAGGCCCGCCGCTCGTCGGCGAGGGCGGCCCCGGAGAGCGCGAACGGCCATTTCTTCACGTCGAGGCGGCCGAGGGAGACCAGGCACGACTTCACCTGGGACATGCCCGGCTTGGTCGGCCTCCTCGGGATGAACTGGAAGGCGAGCGCCGTGAGCGTGATCCCCTCGGGGAGGGGGACCTCGGAGCTGTTCCACGAGGACAGCGACGAGGGCCCCGAGAGGTCGAGCAGCAGGGCGTTCAGCGCCTTGCCGCTCTCGATGTCGTCAGGCGTCGGACTCGTCCGGTAGCGGCGTTCGTCCTCCGCCAGCGCCCGCTCGCGCTGCTCCTTGCGTAGGCTCTGCAACTCCCGATCCTTCGCGATCGCCTCGGCCCGCGCCGTCCTGTAGGCACCGAGCATCGACTCGTTGAAGGCGATCCACTTCCTCTCGTTCTCCTCGTCGATGGCTCTCGCCCGCGCCGCCGAGATGTTGTACCAGGCCATGCCCTTCAGGAATTGCCCCTCGCCCCGTAGTCGATCCCCCTCGACGGTCGATCCAGGGAAAACGACGTCCTGCTGGGCGGAGGCTCGGCCGTCCCCCAGGAATACGCCGGCCGTGAGGACGAATGCGGCGAGCCTACGCATTGGTTCCGCTCCTCCGAAGGAGGGCCAGGGATGTCTCGATGAGGACGAGATTGTACGAAATTCGACAGGCTTCGCGGCGTGGGTTCCGGTCCACCCTCGCATTTTGTCGGACGGACTCGCCGCGAGCCCGGGCTGCCTCGGAGGCGGGTCGTCAACGGCGGGCGGCCTTGCGCCGCCGTCGCCCCCGGCCGCCGTTCTCGCGGTCGGGCTCCTGATCGTCGCGGAGGTGCCGGCCGGTCAGCGCGACGAAGACGTCCTCCAGGCCGACGTGCCGCGTGGTCAGCCTGGCCAGGGGCCGGCCGAGGCCCTCCAGCGCGTCGAGCAGCGCCGGCAGGGCGCGGTGGGGCTCGCCGACGGTCAGCGAGTAGCCGTCGGCCTCGACGCGGGCGGCGAGGACCGAGTCGACGGCGGCGAGGGCGGCCGGGTCGAGCGGGCCCTCCTCCACCAGCGCGAACTCGACGACGTGCTCCCCCCCCAGCCGCGCGATCAGGTCGGCCGGCGATCCCAGCGCGATGATCTTGCCCCGGTCGATCACGGCGACGCGGTCGCACAGCCGCTCGGCCTCGTCCATGTAGTGCGTCGTCAGCAGCACCGTGCGCCCGCGCGATTTCAGGTCGAGCACGACGTCCCAGAGCTGCCGGCGCGACTGGGGGTCGAGGCCCGTCGTCGGCTCGTCGAGGAACAGGATCTCGGGGTCGCCGATCAGCCCGACGGCCACGGCCACGCGCTGCTGCTGGCCGCCGGAGAGCTGTTCGAACAGGGCGTCGGCCTTGGACTCCAGCGCGACGCGGGCGATGGCCTCCTCGACGGCCAGGCCGCGGGGATAGAAGCTGCGGAAGACGGTCAGGATCTCGCGGACCGTCTCCTTCTCGGGGAAGCGGGTCTCCTGGAGGGTCACGCCGATCCGCTCGCGGATGGCGAGCGGGTCGCTGTCCCAGGAGCGGCCGAGGACCTCGACCTCCCCCGAGGTGGGGCGGTTGAGGCCCTCCAGGATCTCCACCGTGGTCGTCTTGCCGGCGCCGTTGGGGCCGAGGAGGCCGAAGCACTCCCCGCGGCGGATGTCCAGGTCGACGCCGTCGACGGCGACCACGCGCGCGTCCCGCCCCGGATATTCCTTCCGGAGCGAGCGCACGCGGATGGCCGGCCCGTTCGCGTCGGGCGTCAAATGACCGTCCCTTCGCGCAGGATCGTCTGCTTGGGGATCACCACGACCCCGTCGCGGATGACGTGGGTGGGGGCGTCATTCTCGGGCTCGACCACGCCCGCCTCGTTGAGGATCCGGACCCCCTTGCCGATCCGGGCGCTCTTGTCGACGATCGCCCGCTGGATCACCGAGCCGGCGCCGACGCCGAGGTTGGGGAGCCCCTCGATCTGGTTGCGGGCGTGGTCGTCCGCCTGCTCGTACCAGTCGGCGCCCATCAGGTACGAGTCGCGGATGGTGACGTTCTCGCCGATGATCGAGCGGACGCCGATCACCGAGTTCTCGATCACCGAGCCGCGGCCGATGACGCAGCCGTCGCAGATGAGGCTGTTGCGGATCGTGGCGCCCTTGATGTGCGAGCAGGGCAGGTATCGGGGCCGCGTGAAGATCGGCCGCTCGCCCTCGGTGAAGTCGAACTGGGGGTTGTCCCGCGTCAGGTCGATGTTCGCCTGGTGGAACGCCCCGACGGTCCCGATGTCCTCCCAATAGCCGTCGAAGAGGTGGGCCTGCACCCGGTCGCTGGCGATGGTCTGGGGGAGCAGCTCGTGGCCGAAGTCGGTCGCCGTGCTGTTGCCGAGCAGGTCGACGAGGACCTTGGTGTTGAAGACGTAGATGCCCATGCTGGCCAGGTAGGGCCGGCCCTCGGCCTTCAGCCCCAGCTTCTCCATCCAGGCCGGCTCGGTCCGGACCCGGTTGAGCTTCTCCTGGGTCTTGGGCTTCTCCTCGAAGTCAATCACGCGGCCGTCGGCCTGGATCCGCATGATCCCGCAGGACCGGGCCTCGGCCTCGGCGACCGGCAGGGCGGCGATGGTCACGGCCGCCTTGTTGTCCTGGTGGGTCTTGATCATGTCCTGGAGGTTCATCCGGTACAGCTGGTCGCCGGAGAGGATCACGACGAGGTCGTAGTCCTTCTCGGTGAAGTACGGGATGTTCCTGCGGACGGCGTCGGCGGTCCCCTGGTACCAGGTCTCGCTCTGCATCGTCTGCTGCGCGGCCAGGATCTCGACGAAGCCCCCCTCGAACGGGTCGAACTTGTAGGTGTTGTAGATGTGGCGGTGGAGGCTGACGGAGTTGAACTGGGTGACGACGAAGATGCGGTGCAGACCGGAATGGATGCAGTTCGACACCGGGATGTCGATGAGCCGATACTTGCCGGCGATGGGCACCGCGGGCTTGCTCCGCGACTTGGTCAGGGGATAGAGGCGCGTCCCCCTACCGCCCCCCAAGATCAACGAGATGACCCGAGGCATGAGACCCCTCCTTCAGGGCGTGGCAAGCCGTCGACGGCGGCGATCGCCGCGGACGCGGCTCGTGGCTTGTTGATGGTTCCGAGACCCGTCGCCGCCGGCGTACCGCACTTCGCGCGCCGAGGGCCGTCGACGGCGACGACCTCGCGCGTCCGGCCGGGGGCCGACCCCCCGATGGTCCATCCGCGCTCACCAGCCGAGCGACATGTTCGACTCGACCACCTTCCGCGACTGCTCCAGGTCGGCGCCGGTCTTCTGCATGTACAGCCGGACCGCGTGCAGCTTGTCCCCGGCCGCGTTCGCCAGGCACTCGCGCGCCGTCGAGCAGGGATCCACGTCCGACTTGATCCCCAGCATGGTCTTCGAGATGACCCAGGCGTCCCGCGGGCGCTGGCTCACCCGGATGATCTCCTCGGACGGGTAGTTCGTCTGGGCGAACGCCCGGGCGGCGGCCTCGTCGCCGGCGCACGCAATCATGATATGAGACGTCGTCTCGACCTCGAAGAGAGGCATGATCGACCCCCTTGTCGCACGGAGGAATTGTGAAGGGCGCGGCGACCGGGAGCGGGGCCGGGCCCACCGTCGACGGCCTGTCGGCATTCAGGTCGACGGCCTGTCGGCATCTATAGGGATCCTACCCCCCCCGGCGCGCCCGGTCAAAGGGGGTGGCCCTCCATCCGATGCCGTCCGGACGCGTCGGCGACGCCTGGGACGACCCTTCCGGCGGCCGTCAGCCGCCACACCCGCCACACCCGCCGCACCCGCCGCACCCGCCTCCTCCACAGCCGCCCCCGCCGTCTCCGCCCCCACCTCCCCCGCCGCAGTGGGCCCCGCAGCCGCCGCCCGGGGCGTGCGGGCTGGGGAAGCAGGAGCGGACTTCGTCGAAGGGCGCCGTCGACGGCAGGGCCGTCACCCCCTGCATCGCGAACGCCAGGGCGATTGCCGAGGGGTAGGCGACCCTGTCGTCGCGGGGGGCCTCGGATGGCAGCCCGGCCGCGACCTTGTCGCCGAGGCTGGTCCGCCAGGGACGGGCCAGCAGGTGCGCCACGGCGGCGAGGGCCAGGAAGGCGGTCGCGACCTGCAGGTGCAATACCGGCTTGTCCCGATCCCAGCCCAACTGGATGCGCCACACCCCAAGCGCGATCACGACTCCGAGCATCAAGGCCGGCAGGAGCCGTACCTGGAGCGCCCCGAAGCGAGGGATGACCCAGCCGGCCTTCACGAGCGCGGCCTCCGCCCGATCGGCCCGCGGCGACCGAGCGACCGCCTCGCGGATCTTGGAGAGCTTTACCGGGCCGCCCCGCGCGGCGTCCAGGATGATCGCCTCGATCGAGTCGATCCGGCCGCCGGGCCGATCGGGGTTCAGCTCGATCCGGCGCGGCGCGCCGGGCAGGACCCGGATCGCGCCCCTGGCCGCCAGTTTCACCAGGGCGACATTCGTCAGCGAGTTCCGCGAGGCCCCGTTGATGAGCAGGGAGACCTCGTAGGGGTCGAGCTTGCCGGCCTTGGCGAGGGGCTTCTCCGGGTCGTCCAGATCCGGGTCGTAACCGCTCCGGACGACGACCCGATCCTGGAGCATGATCCGCAGGACGGCGGAACCGATTAGCGTCGGGATCAGCAGCAACAGGTAGAAGAAGAGGAACTGCCCCCCCGTCATCATCGACAGGTCGCCCACGCCGCCGGGACCGACGCAGCCGCCGATCCCGGCCGCCAACGCGACGGCGGCGACGATCGCGATCGCGACCCGTCGCGGGACGGCGAGCCTCCCGCCGATCGACCGGGCGCGCGACCCCGCGGCGCGGAATAGTCGCCGCAAGTGATAATCCGGGCGCGGGACGAACCAGTGGGTCGCCGCG
This sequence comes from Paludisphaera sp., assembly GCF_037189885.1. Taxonomy (NCBI): domain Bacteria; kingdom Pseudomonadati; phylum Planctomycetota; class Planctomycetia; order Isosphaerales; family Isosphaeraceae; genus Paludisphaera; species Paludisphaera sp. The sequence goes on along the minus strand of NZ_JBBCIR010000030.1, from coordinate 202,025 downwards.
TTGGCCCGGACGAATTTCAGGTCGCGGCCGAAGCGGTCCTCGGGGGCGGGCCAGACGTCGGCCGGCGGGGGCTCGCCGAGGAGGCGCGTATAGGACTGGAGCGTCTTGGCGTACCAGTCGTGATACTTGGCCGACTCCGACGCCCCGCCGCGCGTCGGGCCGTGGTGGAGCGGGGCCCGGAGCACCTGGCCGCAAAACTCGTCCCAGTAGCTCCGGGTGTAGATCAGGTGCAGGTGCCAGGCCTGATCGACGGCGTCCGACGGCGTGACCGGGTGGCCGGCCGCCATGGCCAGGAACGCGAACCGCTTGTACTCCTCGACCACGCGACGGGCGTGGTCGAGGGTCCAGCGGTTCTCCCGCGCCAGCCTGCGCGTGAACGTCAGGGGCGATTCGGCGTCGTCCGGCTCGAAGTCTTTCAGCCGGCGCCAGAGGGCTTCAGGTTCGGGATTCATGATCGATTCCTGATGAGATGCCCCCCGGCGTCGGCCGGGGGGTTACCGTCCGGGCTCGGCGGCCGTCACCGTCGCGGGGTCGGGCTTCCGCGACGCGGGCGGGTCGAGCGACTTGATCATGCGTAGCAACTCGCCGTCGGTGGTCAGGATGAGGCGGGTGTCCGTCTTGAAGGCCTCCTTGTAGGCGTCCAGCGTGCGGCTGAACTGGTAGAAATCGCCGGCCTCGTTGATCGCCTTGGCGTAATCCTCGATGACGTCGGCGTCGACCCGGCCGCGGAGGATGCTGGCCTCCTGCTTCCCCTCGCCCTCGATCTTCTCGACCTCGGCGTTGGTCCTGTTGATGATCTCCTGCCTGCGCTGCTCGCCCTCGGCGATGGTCTTGGCGGCGATGGCCTCCATCAGCGAGATGGCTCGGTCGAAGGCCGCCTCGCGGACCTGGGGGACGAACTCGATGCGGGAGATGCCGACGTCGACCAGCTCGATGCCGCGGCCCTGGGAGGCGCGCGAGCGCCCCTCGGCCTCGGCCTCGCCCTCCCCCTCGGCCTGGCCCTCGCCGCCGCCGTCGGCCGCCAGGGCGCGCTGCGCGGACTGCTTGATCTGCTCCATGATCTTCAGGCGGCCCAGGGCGACGGGCTCGCGGGCCTCGGGGGGGACGAGGAAGTCGGGGACGTCGGGGGCGCCGGCGTCGGGGTCGCCGGCCTTCGCCGGGTCGGCGGGCGCGGCCTGGGCGTCGAGCGCCGCGGCGGCGACGACCTCGGGCGGCAGGCCCAGGGTGTACGTCATCTTGCGGTCGGTGCTGCGGATGATCTCCGCGAGGTTGTGGGTCGTGATGGTGTCTCGGGCCGTGCTGCGGACGAACTCCTTCACGCGGCTCTCGCCGTTGTCCAGCGTCCTCAGGGTGCGGACGAACGTCGCGGGGTCGGTGATCCGCCAGACGGCCCAGAGCGTGACCTCGATCTTCTTGCCGTCGGCCGTCGGCACGTCGACGAGCTTGGCCGAGTCCGCCCCGTGCCAGATCTGAAGCGTCTTCGGCAGCCGGACCACTTCCTGGACGAACGGCGCCTTGAAGTAGAGCCCCGGCTTCGTCTGGCTGGCGACCGGCTCGCCGAACTGAAGCAGGACGGCCAGCTCGCGCTCGCTGACGATGTAGCAGACGCTCCGGACCAGCGGCACGGAGAGGACCAGGGCCAGCCCGAGCAGGGCGGCGAGGCGTTGGCGGGGCGTCACTTGGCGTCCTCCCCGACGGCGGTCGGATTCGAGGTGGTGTTCGTCGTCGGGGCGAGGTTCAGCAGCGGCAGGACGCCGCTCAGGTCGGCGTCGATGATGGTCTTGTCCTTGACCGTCTCGAACAGCGACTGCATCGCCTCCAGGTAGAGCCGCTGGCGGGTCACTTCCGGGGCGCTCTGGTAGGCGTGATAGCGGGCGAGGAGGGCCTCGATCTCGCCGCTGGCCTCGGCCCGGGTCCGCGAGGCGTAGCCCTCGGCGTCGCGGATCAGCTTGTCGCGGTTGGCGCGGGCGGCGGGGATGAGCTTGTTCCGCGTGGCCTCGGCCTCGTTCTCCAGCTTCTGCTTCTGCTGGACCGAGGCGTTCACCTTGTCGAACGACGGCTTGACCCGGTCCGGCGGGATGACCTGCTGCATCTGGAGGGCCGTCACCGTGACCCCGCAGTCGTACGCGTCCAGCATGCGCTGGGTGTCCTCGCGGGCCTGCTGGGCGATGTCGCCGCGCTTCGGCCCGATCATCTCGTCGAACGAGTAGTCGCCGACCAGGCGGTTCATCACGGTCCGCGCGACGTAGGTCAACAGCTCGCGCGCCGCGCGGTCGTCACCCTCGCCGGGGAAGCGGAAGAGGTAGCTGGAAGGCTCGCTCACGCGCCACTGGACGGTCCACTCCACCGACGCCGTGTTGAGGTCGCCGGTCAGCATCAGCGTCTCGTCGTCGTCCGGGTTGGCCGCGGTCCTGGCGATCGTGGTCGACGACCCGATCCCCGGCCATCCCTGCGCGGCCTGCAACGGCGGCCCATACGGCAGCGAGAGCCCGTGCTCCTCGATGCTTACCTTCATGACGCGGTCGACGATGGGCAGCTTGAAATGGAGCCCCGGCGCGGTGGTCGCCTGGTACGCGCCGAACCTCAACACCACGGCCTGCTCGTGCGGCTCGACGGTGTAGCTGAAATCCGAGATCAGGAACAGCGCGAACAGGCCGGCCAGGACCCAGGGGATGATCGGGACATAACGCCGCCAGGCGTCCGACGGCGGCCCTCCTCGCCGTCTCCTCGCGAATTCGTCGAACGAAAACGATTCCATGCTCGCCCTCTCCTTGAAGCCTCGACCCCTCGGCCGGCCGAAATATGTTCGCCCGACCGGCGCGAATCTTGTCGCGATCGAAGACTCCAAGGATAGAGGTTCGGCGCGCGCCGACCAACCCCTACCATCCGGACGGAGGCGGGGCGGGCGCGGCGCGCGGGCCGCCCTGGGCGAATATACGCCTCCCCCTCCCGCCGGAGGGGGGGCGAAGCGGGCCAACGCCATCTTCATCGTGGCCCGGCCGCGGCCGAGCCTCGGCCGCGCCGGCGAGGGCCATGGAGCGGCGGGCTCGGGGATTGAGTCAGACCCCGACGGCGTCTCGGTCGAGCTGGCGGAGCTGGACCTCGCGCATGAGGGGCTCCGAGATCAGGCCCTCCCAGCGGCAGTCCACGCACTCGGGCGCGCCTTCGCGCGCGGCGATCCAGGCGTCGTCGCGACGGGTCATCGCCTCCAGCGCCCGGGCGTCCAACGCCCCCAGCTCGTCGAGCAGCTCCTTCAGGAACCGTTCCATCTCGGGGGGCAGGTCCGGCCGATGGACCGGCTCGTCGATGTTCCGCCAGCCATACTTCTCGAAGCGGTTATAGACCGACCTCAGCGCCGGCCCGTGCGACCACGCCTCGAACCGCCCCAGGAACAACGGCCGGCCGTGGAGCGCCAGGTGTCGCGCCTGGGCGAAGTACAGCAGCTTCTGGAGCTTCGGCAGGCTCAGGTACGAGCCCGACTCGTGGCTGTCCCACACGATGAAATTGGTGACTTCCTGCACGCAGGAGCGGCCCATGGCGACGCCTCCTTGTAGAAGTGAGGGGGGAGGAGCCTCGGTCCCTCCAGCTTACCATGAATCGCTCCCGCGCGATATTCCTTTCGGATATTTCAGGAACCGTCGACGAATTATTTAGGCGCGGCGATGGTGATCCGGCGCGGGGCCGGGCCGTCCAGGGGGAGCACCCAGCTCCCGGGACGGCGGGCGATCGGGGCCGGGTCGGCGGTCGCGGCGGGGTCCTCGGGGACGTTGTGGACCACCATCAGCGACGGACCCGACCGCCACGGCGTGACCGTGAGGACGGCCTCGCCCGGCGCGTCGGACTCGACCCGCACGCTACCCGGCGCCGTGACCCACAGGCCCGACGACCGCAGCGCGCGGAACTGATACGGGCGGGAGTCGGTACCGGCGAGCAGCCGGAGGGCCCCCGGCTGCAACGTGCCGGGGTTGATGTCGGCCGGATTCCGCACCTGCTCCCGCAGGGTGAACGAGTCGGGCAGGAGGCCCTGGTGGGGATGGCCCATCGGGTAGACCTGGAGGATCCCCGACGCCGCGATCCCGTCGGCGAGCCGGCTCCACGGGCCTTCGGGGTCGTGCCGGTCCAGCTCGATCAGGGCATCGGCGTAGACCAGCCCGCACCACTGCACGGGCAGCCCGATCCAGTTGGGCGCGACCCAGTTCGTCGAACCCAGGACCGGGATCGTCGCGTATGGTCCCACCGCGCCGGGGCCCGTCTCGTCGGTCGGGTTCACGAGGTAGACGAACGGGACGCCGGTCCACGCCCAGTATCGCGCGACCTCCAGGAACGAGGCGTCCCCCGTCAGCTCGTACCCGAGCGTGAAGGCGCGGACCAGGTAGGCCGAGCCCAGGACGTCGGGCGTGTGCAGCGCGATCTCCCAGGTCTGAGCCCCGCGCGGGACGCCGTCGCGGAAGCGGTCGCGGAGGATGGCGAGCAGCCGCAGCCCTTCGTCCACCGCGGCGCGGTCGCCCGAGTACGCGGCCTTCCGCAGCATGGCGTCGACCGGCTGGGCGGCGTAGCCGCTGGCCTCGTCGCTGAAATGTGTCCGGCCGTAGTCGAGCGTGGCCCCCCTGCGATTGCGATAGCGGCGCGTGCCGTCGGGCTCGAACATCCTCCGCGAGTCGGCCGCGTCCTCGACCGCCCGTTCGAGGCTCCTCAGCACGACGTCCCCCGCCCCGCCGTCGCCCCAGACCAGCGGCGCGACCGGGTAGGTATTGTGGCCGACCGCCGCGCGGAGCAGCAGCCGCTCGGGGACCGCGGCCCCCGCCTCGGCCGACGCCCCCCTCAGCCTCGCCGCCAACTCCGCGTCGTCGGTCAGCCCCGCGAGCTGGTCCATCATCCAGGCGGCGTCGGCCGCGAGGTTGGGCGAGAAGCTGCCGCCCCCGACCGCGTGGCGATACCGCGCCCCCTCGCGGATGGGCGAGTCCAGCCAGCCGGCCGCGGCCAGCTTGACGTATTCCTTGAGGCCGGGCGTCTCCGGGATCGGCGGCAACCCCTTCAGCTCGACGTACTTCTGGACCGCCGGGATGACGCTGGTCCCCTCGCCGGCGATCAGCATGCCCGTCGCCTTCAACGGCGCGCCGGGCCGGATCTCGGTCGGCGTCTCGGGGACCAGCGAGCCCTCGTTGCGGTCGTCGCCGTTCGCGCCCGGGGCGATCAGGCCCATCAGGTGGCCGGAGCTTCCCAGCGTGCGGTCGGGCGAATCGAACATCGCCGCGACCTGCGGGGAACGGTCCCAGATCACGCCCAGGTACTTGCCGCGGGCCTGGACGGCCATCAGCGGGAACGTGAGCTTGTACGCCGACGGTACCTTGCGGAGCGCGTCGCGCTCGCCGAGGTCGGCCGTGGAGCTGCTGGGCTCGTCGTCCAGGTATTCGACGCCCGCCAGGATCGCCTGGCCCTTCACGGCCCCGAACGGCGGCTGGCCGTGCCCCGGCAGGACCGCCAGGAGTGGGACGTGATAAATCGCGCGCGGGGCGTCGACCGAGCATTCGGCCTCGAACGCGATCACGCCGGGCGAATGCGGCGCGAACTTCTGGGTGAGCCGCCACGTCGCCCCATCCTCGTCGCGGAACTCCAGCGCTGTCCAGAGCCGCCCCCCCTCGCCGCCGCTCTCCACGCGACCGGCCGGCGCCGGGTCGATCCACTTCACGACCGGCTTGCCGTCGACGACCGCGCGGTAGGCGATCGCCGGGCGGTCGAGCCCGACGGCGAAGGTCCGGCCGTCGATCTCCAGCGCGAACCCGCCGAAGCTGGCGGGGTCTTGCCGGAGCGCGAGCGAGCCGGAACGTATTTCGGGCGAGCCGGCCGGAGGATTCGGGACGCCCGGCGGGGCGAAGTTGGCCGCGATGTTGGGCCGCGAGTCGAACCGGATGGACTGGATGACGCACGTCCCGGAGGTCCCCGGGGGGTCGACGCGGAACGTCGTGCCGGGCCCCAGCGCCGGCAATCGCACGCTCACGTCGCGCCATTCGCCCGCCCGGACCGGAGCCCGCGCCGATCGCCCCTCGTCGGGAGCCTCCCCCGCCTTCATGTGGAAGAGTTGCAGCATCCCCGGCTGGTCCGACTTCACGCGGACGGTCGCCGTCAGCTCGACCCCTTCGGGCAGGTCGACCGTGGGCCCCCGGAAATAGGGGTCGGGCCCCGTGATGGTCACGCGGACCCCCTCGGGCGTCGCCTCCAGAGGCCCCACGTCATGGAGCGGAGCAAGGAACCGCGGCCCCCCCGCCCCCCGCAGGTCGATCGCCCCGACCGGCTCCTGCCCGGGCGCCGACGCGCCCCATCCGATGGCCATCGTGACGATCAGCGCGAGCTTCAATCTCATGGCGGGACTCCTGGGGGAGCAGGACCGGCGGTGCCATCCCATGGCGCGAGCGCCAGTCTAGACCGCCCCACGGACCGAATCCAGCCGCCGGCGTCGCCGAGGCGGGCGAACCACTGGCCGCGGAGGAGTGTCGGGTACAAGAATGGCATCGGGTGTCGGATCCGCTCGGATCGATAGCCTGGCGTGAGAACCGCCATCGCGAGGAAGGCCCCATGGCGTGGTGGCGAAGCGACCGGCCCAGCCCGCGCAAACGAGAGAAGGCCCGCGCCCTCCTCGCCGAAGCCCGCCCGGAAGAGGCGCTTGCTCTCCTCGCGGGAAGCGCGTACGGGGCGGGATATGACTCCGACTACTTCGAGCTGCTCGGCCTGGCCTTGCTGGGGTGCGGACAGCACGAGAACGCCGGTCGTTTCCTCTTCCTCAGCGGACGACGCCTCCCCGAATACAGGGCCCCGATCGAGCGGTTCCTTTCACGCCACCATGACCCGAACAACTTCAGGCAGTTGCATTCGCAACTCCCGATGCGCGTGCGGACCATGTGGAAGCTCGACCGCTTCCCCGAGGCGGTGCGCGACGAATTGAAGGCCCTCGGCTTCCCGGACGACATTCAACGCTACTTCCAAAGGCGGAAAAGCGGCGATTGAGCACGCCCGGCCGATAGGGCGTCCGATTCGAGATCGACCGGCACGCCAACCGGAAGGAAATGACGCCTCGCCGCGACCGCCCTGGTGATTCGAGACCGGCATCGAACTAAAATGTTCGCCATGACGCGAAGACTCGACTTCATCCTGGGGACCTCCGCCGTGCTCGTCGCCGGGCTGCTCTGCGGCCTGTATTCCGGCGACCTCCCGATGGGAGTGGAAGGCGAATGGACGTGGCCTCGCGTGCGGGGCCGCCAGTCGATCACCAGCCTGCTGATCGCGGCCGTGGGCGTCGCGGCTTACGTCGCCTACGCGACGCTCGGGTATTGGAGGTTCGGGCGGTCGACCCCCGGTCGGCGGGGCGAGGTCGGGTGGGTCGCGGGCCTGGCGTGCGCCGGCGTCGCGGTCCAGGTCTTCATCCAGGCCGGCGCCCCGGACGGCTACGGCCTGACGAAGTGGGGGACGGTCCACTGCTACCCCGATTGCACCGGCTATTACGAGGTCGCGGCGATCGAGGCGCGGGCGAATCCTCGGGCGTTCCTGGCCGACTATTCTCGTTGGATCAAGACCCAGGGGGTGACGCATCCCGGCACCCACCCGCCGGGCCTGGTCGCGGGCTTCTCCGGGCTGCTCGCCCTGGTGGACGCCTTTCCGACCGTCGCCAAAGCCCTCAACGCCGCGATGCCCCCGTCGACAATCAAGGGCTTCGACGACCTGGCGGCCCGCGGCGGGATGGCGGTCCCCCCGGCCGACCGGGCGGCGATCTACCTGACGAGCCTGATCACGCTGCTCGCCTGCGCCGGGACCATCGTCCCGCTTTATCTGCTGGCGCGGGAGTCGGCGACGCCGCGCGCCGCCTGGGCCTCGGCGATGTTCTGGCCGCTGGCGCCGGCGCTGATCCTCTTTCAGCCGCTCCCGGACACCATGTTCCCGTTCCTCTCGGCGACGGCCCTCGCGTTGACCGCGTGGTCGTCGCGTCGGCTCGCGGACCCCATCGCCCGTGGCCGGAGAGGGTGGGTCCTGGCGACCGCCTCCGGGGCGGCGCTGGGGATCGGCATGATGTTCACGCTCGCGTTCCTGCCCGTCGGCCTGATCGCGGCGCTGGTCGCCCTGTCGACCCGTCCCGCGACCTGGTCGCTCCGGCTTCGGATGATTGTCGCCATCGGGGTCGGCTTCCTCGGCCTGGCGGGCATGTTCTGGCTGGCGACGGGAGCCGAGCCGATGACGATCTGGTGGTGGAACCTCCAACACAACAGCCAGTTCTACCACGGTGCCGGGCGCTCATACTCGACCTGGGTGATGGTCAACCTGATCGAGACGGCCGTGGCGGCGGGGCTGCCGGCGGTCGTCTGGGGTGCCCTCGCCCTGCTCGCCGCCCCTCGCGGCGTCCCCCGAGCGTTCTGGTGCGCTCTGATAGTCATGGCGCTCGTCAACTTGAGCGGCCGGACGATGGGCGAAGTCGCCCGGCTCTGGATGCTGTTCCTGCCCCCCCTCTTCACCGCCGTGGGCGTCGGCGTCACGAGAATGAAAGCCGGCACCCAGGCGATCCTCGTCACCCTGGCCCTGGTCGGCCTCCAGACCGTGGGCCTCCAGGCCATGATCCAGCTCGTCTACCCGCTCTTCTGAGGGGCGACTTTCCGCTCGGATTCCTCGCGCCCTCGAAACTCGGGTCGGATTGTCGAAATTCCTGAAATCCGGGAGGCTGTCCCGCGGATCATCCCGTTGGACCCTGCGGAATTCCGCGACCAGACGACCCGGGAGCCGAGATGAGCGAAGCCGAATCCGAGAAGCGAGAGCCGACGACCCCGCGGATCGGATCGAGCCGAGTTCGCCCGGGGGCCGCTCGCGCGCCCCGCCCCCGCCCCGCCTTTCGGTCGGAGCGGCCCGTCCGCGCGCGATGGACCGGCGTCACGCCGCTCGAAGACTCGTTCGAAATCGACGAACGAAGCCAACTTGCCGGCCTCGAAACTCCGCGTAATGCATTACCCATGAATCGCTTACGCGAAACCACGCGCGAACCGGCCGCGCGCGAACGAAGCCAAAGGAAGCCAACCGCGATCGGGCCGTTCACGCGGTCGGTCGTCGCCCTGTTCGCGGCCGTCCTGGCGGTCGTCGCGACGGCCCGCGCCGACCTCATCTACTTCCGCGAGGGGGGCCGGATCCAGATCCCGGCGACGACGGAAGGGTCGTCGATCGTGGTCCGCCTGGGGGGCGAGCGGTACGAGTTTGCCCCGGAGGACGTGGAGAAACGCGTCCCCGGCTACGTCCCGACCGAGGAATGGCCCGCCCGGAAGGCCGCCGCGGCGGGCTCGGTGGGTCGACGGTTCGCCGCCGCCTGGTGGGCGCTGGAGAATGGGCTGGTCGACGAGGCCGCCGAGGAGTTGCGCGCCATCGACGCCGTCGACCCGAACCACCAGCCCACTCGGAGGATGGTCGCGGTCCTGGACGACCTGGATGTTCCGCGCGAGGATCCCGACGTCGAGCCGTTCCGCCGGGCGCTCGGGGTCTCGATGGCGATCGCGCGCGGCCCCCAAGTCGTGCTGCTCCACCAGCATTCGGACGAGGAGGCCGCCGAACGTCTGGAGTTCGCCGGCCGGATCGTCACCGCCTATCATCTCCTCTTCGCGGGCTCCGGCGTGCCGCTGGCCACTCCCCGGCGACGGCTCATCCTGACGTGGTTCGCCGATCGCGCGGACTATCGCGCCTTCCTCATGGCCAACGACGCCCAGGCGTTCGCCCCCACTCGCGGCTACTTCCACCCCACCTGGAACGCCGTCGTCATGTACGACGCCCGCTCCGACGACAGTCACCGCGCCCAACTCGAGGCGCTCGCGAAGCGTCGCGAGGAGATCAGGATGCTTCGCGAGGGGCTCGACGGCCTGCCGGCGTCGGGCCGGATGCGCGTGGCGGTCACGGGGCGGCGGGCCCAGGCCGTCGGGAAGTCGGACGGCCTGACGTTGGCGGATCGGCTGGGGCGCGACATCCGCCGGGGCGAACTCCTCGCGGAAGCCGGTCGCCTCGCCTATGACGAGGGGATCACCGCCCACGAGATGGTCCACCTGCTCGCCGCCGACAGCGGCCTGATCCCGCGCCACGACGCCTTCCCGCTCTGGCTCCAGGAGGGGCTTGCGATGCAGTTCGAGGTCGTCCGAGGCGGCCGATGGGCCGGGATCGGTCGCCCCCACGACATCCGCCTGCCGGACTGGCGGCGCATCCAGCCCTCCCCCCGCCTGGAACCGCTGCTGCGCGACCGGGGCTTCGGCCGGGGCTACAGCCGCGACCCCTACGTCGAGGCCTGGGCCCTGGTCCATTTCCTCCGCGCCCGCCACGGCGACGGCTTCATCAAGTACCTCGACCTCCTCCGCGCCCCCCGCGTCGACGGCGAAATCCCGGACAGCCTGGACACCTTTCGCCGCGCCTTCGGCGACGACCTGGACCGTCTCGAAGTCGAATGGCTCGAATACCTTGCGACGACCCAGACGCCCCTGGAGCGTCACGACCCCCGACCCCGAACGCCTTCGGAAACGCGATCCCGGGACTGAGCCGTTGACAGATCCTCGGCATCGGCTATGATGCTTTCCACGAGACGCAAGTACGGGGCGTAGCTCAGCTTGGCTAGAGCGCACGGTTCGGGTCCGTGAGGCCGGAGGTTCAAATCCTCTCGCCCCGATTAGAAGCAACATCCGCCGAATCCTTGACTTAGGATACCCGCCCTCGTCGGGCGGAGCGGCTTCCGAGGCCTATCCAGGGCGTTACCGGTAACGTCCAGGGCCGCGAGGAGCTCGCTCGTGCCCCGACCCGATCCCAAGTATCGCCACTACAAGCCGAAGAATCTCGGCATGGTGGTCATCCGCGGCAAGGCCTTCTACCTGGGCCGTTACGATTCCCCGGAGAGCTGGGAGAAGTATCACCGGCTTCTCGCCGATCTCCATTCCGGGTCCTCGTCCGTCCCCATCGGGCCCGATCTCCGGGAGCCCGTCGGGGACTTCCTCGTCGAGGACCTCGTCCTCGCCTACTGGGAACGCCGCGTCCTGTCCTATTATTTGAAGGACGGCGCGCCCACCAGCGAGCGCGACAACATCCGCCAGGCGCTGCGGTTCCTGAGGCGGCTCCACGGCCACACCCCCGCCGTCGCCTTCGGCCCCCTGGCCCTCAAGGCGGTCCGCCAGTCCATGATCGACGCGGGCCGCTGCCGCAAGCTCATCAACAAGGACGTCCACCGGATCCGTGCGATGTTCCGCTGGGCGGTCGGCGAGGAACTCTTCCCGGGCCCGGCACTCCAGGCCCTGCTCGCGGTCGAGGCCCTGGCGAAGGGGCGGACCCCCGCCCGGGACCATCCGCCCATCGCACCGGTGGACGAGCAGGTCGTCCTGGCCACCCTCCCGCACCTGTCGCCCCAGGTCGCGGCCATGGTCCGCCTCCAGCTGCTGACGGCCGCGAGGCCGGGCGAGGTCGCCTCGCTCCGCCCCCGGGACGTGGACCGCTCCGACCCGAGGTGCTGGATCTATCGCCCCGAGTCGCACAAGACCGAGCATCATGGGAGGGAGAGGATCGTCGTGATCGGCCCGCGGGCCCGCGAGGTCCTGACTCCCTGGCTCGACCGCCGCCCGGACGAGTATTGCTTCAGCCCGGCCGAGGCCGTCGCCGGCCGGCTTGCCCGCGAGCGTCCCGCCGGTCGCGCGGCGAGGCCCGAGCCCGGGGGACGCTACTCCAAGGACAGCTATCGCACCGCGATCCGGCGGGCCTGCCTGCGGGCCGGCGTCGCCGTCTGGACGCCCCACCAGCTACGCCACAGCCGCGCGACGGCGATCCGTCGGGAATACGACCTCGAGGCCGCCCAGATCGTCCTCGGGCACTCGAAGCCCGAGACGACCCTGATCTACGCCGAGCGGGATCTCGGGAGGGCCATGGACGTCATGGCGCGGATCGGCTGAGGACGCGGTGATGGCACGCCCGACGCCCGCCGGTCTCGGGCTCCCTCGGGCGGGCCCGGACGGGCTCCGCATGTCGGAGCCCGGGGCCCGGCCCGAGATCGTCGACCCATCCGCCCACTCCGCCACGGGCGACTCGGGCCGAGTCCGCGGGTCGCGCGGCGTCCCGTCCCGGCGGGCCATGGAACAAGAGCCATCGCGAGGTCGCCGGGTTCCCCGAGGTCGTCCGCCAGCATAACGTACGGTTTGAAGTATTCATCGGACCCGCCTCCCTTGCGGACCGCGAGGGCGCCCGGTCCGATCGCACCGAGCGACGCGGCGTCATCAACCGGGGAGGCAGTACCATGAAGATCACCTACGTCGGGAGCGTCGGCGTCCGGAGCCGCAGATTCATCCTCGCCTCGAGCGATCTCCGGGACGTGCATCTACGCAACGAGCGGGCCCTCCTGGAAGCCTACATCCGGCACCGATATCCCGGCGCGGTCGGCGACGTCCAGCTCCCGCCCCCCATCCTCACCCCCTATCCCGGCGAACATCCGCCGCACATCACGCCGTCTGTCCTGCTCGACTTCGATGATTACGAGCTTTCGACGCTCGTCGAGGAGGCCGTCGCGGCGGATGTCCGGGACCTGAAGCCGATCGGGAGCCATTCTCCCCCCGGCCGGCGGGCGGAGCCCGGCGAAATCGTCGACGCATATGCCGCCGTGGGCCTAGATCTGGCGGGGCTGGCCGAGGGCCGCGCGGCCGTCCCCTTCGAAGCGCAGGACGTCGTGCGTTTCCTCGTCGGGCGATTCCAGTTCCAGATCCTTCACGAGGTCAGCGAATTCCACCGGCGGCACTGGTGCGACGACGCGCTCTGGGCCGACGACTTCGACGTCGAAGCTTACCTCATGGACGCTTCGGCGTCCGGTCGGGGAGGCCCCTCGGCCGAGGCGTCGCCTCGGGCCGGGGGCGATCCGGTCACGGGGAGGGCCGTCCCCGGGCCGTCGGGCGCGGACATCGCGCGTCCCCCGTCTCCCCCCCCGGACCCGGGAGGCTCCAAGACGGCGGAATCCCCTCGCGCCGACTACCCTTCCGTCCCGCCGTCGGAGTGGTACGCGGGGCCGGATCTGATCCGCCTCACCCGCCAGATCAGCCGTTCGTTCACGCTCCGGGGGCGCGCTCGCCACGATCGGGGCGAGATCGCCGAGGCCATCGAGGACTACGCCCAGGCGCTCCTCCACGGGCCCCCGGGGCTGCGCGACTACGAGTACGACCCGGAGGCCTACAGCTGGCGTCTCGAGGCTCTGGACGCCCTGCGTCGCTTCCTTCGGGCCGGCGCCGCCGACGCTCCATCACAAGAGCCCGACGGGCCGGCGGCGCCTCCCCTTCGCATCCGCTGGGGCCATCTGCTCACCGGGGACGACAACATCCTCGCGGTCTACCCGCTCGGGCCCGAGGGCCGTCGAGCGGCCGTCGACCAGGCGGACCGCCTCGCCCGGGACGCGGGCCTCCGCCGGGAATTCGACGAAGGATACATGACCCAGTCCGACAGGTTCGACGTCGTGGTGTACGAGTACGACGGCACCCGTCCCGTCGAGGTCCACCGGGCCCGTCCTCGGCGTGAGGAGTGACCGCGCCCCGGAACCGGCGGTCGTCGGAGCCCGGGGGGGGTTCCGGGGCGAGCAAGCCCTGGAGGATGCAGCCCAAGAGACGCCGCGGCCCCGCGGAAAGCCGCTCATTGCAGCGTCCGGGGGGCGCGTCGAGGTCCCGGCGTCCTCAGGCGGTGACTGCTGATCGCGAGGCATGGACCGAGGGCGCGACGTGGGCGACGTTCGTCGAACGGCCGCGTCCCGCCCGCGGGAAGGGCCCGTCGGGACCGCCATCTTGGCGGACGTCCCTCCAAAGGACGAGGCGAAGGGCGACGCGTAGCCGTCTTCGGGAATCAACCAAATCCATGAATCGTGCCGATGCGCCACACGGGTATTCGCCGTCGACGAGGTGGAGCACATCGACGTGGTTTGGGCCATGGCGTCCAGTCGCCTCGTTCGGCCGCGGGGTTCGGTCGGCGACCGCGGCCTCGCCGGTGCAGTGCCGGGCGGATTCCGGCTCCACGAAGTCTCCGCGGAGCTCCTGGACCGGCTGCTCGACCGTCCGCCGTTTGGGGGGGCGGTAGCTGGCGAAGTAAATGTCGGCCTCGAAGTAGTCCCGGCGGCGGGCTGTCGGCGACCGAAGGTGGGCGGGGGCGACGGGCTCGTGTGGTGCGAGGACGGCCCGGATGACGGGCCCCGGCGGCGTCGCCGCCGCAGCCGACCCAGGGATCGCAGTCGCCCCGGCCGGCCGGGGCGTAGAAGAGCTTCGATTCATGGCCTAATTCGATGAGCACGAAACGCCGCCTCCGGGACGGCCCCATGAGTCGCTCGATCACGCCCTGCTGGCGGGCCCGGTCTCCACGACGTCGCCAAGGGCGACGAACGTGTCTTCGGGCCGGGAATCGATCGCCTCCACCAGGGCCTTCCAGGTTGCGGAACGGCCGTCGACGCCTCCGATCGCATACGTCCTACCGGTCACCGGGCCTCGTCGGGTCGGCCATCCCTATCACCCGCGCGGGCGAGCCAACGGCGGACGGCCTGCGTCTCCACTAGATCATTCCAAACGGCCGTCATTCGTCCGCTCGCTTCGGAGACCGAGGCGGGGGCGTGGCCGGTGGACTCGGCGATCGCGCGGCAGAGGCCTCCGATCAGCCGGGGCGATCCCGTACAGCGGATCTCCCTCATCCGGAGTTCGCCGGCCGCGTCCCACAGGCCCCGGGCGAAGTGGGGGAGCAGTCCGCGGTCGATCGGCGGGAACGGCGGGTCGGGATCGTCGCGGCTCGGGGCGCGGCCGCAGTTGGCGAGGAGCGAGTCCACCAGGCGGGCGTTGCCGATCTCGACCAGGATGCGGCGTCGCCCCCGCTGGAGGGCGTGCCCGGAGCCCATCAGGTCCAGGACCCTCCGGAGGGCGGGCTCCCTCGCGACGGGGCAGCGGAGCCGGATGACCTTCCTGGCGCGGGTCTTGACCGTCCCGCGGCCGAAGAGGAAGCCCAGGACGTGGGCGACGGCCGGGGAGGGCGTGTCGAAGAAGTCCCGATCGACGGTCACGTTTCGCGAGGCCCTCGTGCCGGCCTGTCGGGCGTGGCGGTGCAGCGACTTGAGCCCGTATCGCCTGGCCAGGCTCGACACCGAATCCTCGCTGCGGTCGAGGAGCGCGGCCAACCGCGACGGGCCCTCCTCCGGGTATCGCTCCGCGACGACCCTGATCTCGCTCAGGTTCCAGATGCGGCGTGGCATGAACGGCCTCCGGGCGGGGGAACGTCCCCGTCGTCCGCCGGGGCGCCGACGGGAAAGAGATTCCTCGGCACGATCGAGGGCCCCCGGCCCCGGGGGGACGCGTCCCCGGGGAACCGACTCGGTCGTGCATCCCTCCGGGAGCCCGGCCGCGTAGTTCGACGGGCGTGCGTCTCCGGAGCGGCCGAGCCTGGCCTTCAGCGGGGCTCCCGGTTGCTCTTCCCGCCCTCTCCGGCGGGGGTCTGGTGATCGTCGTAGGCGAGGACCTCGACCCGGAATACGAGGTCGTTGGCCGCCATGCCGGGGTGGCGGGTGCTGGCCCGGCCCCCACGCCGCTCGACCGAGAGGAAGCGGAACCAGAGGGTGAGCCTCAGCGTCCCGTCGTCGAAGGCGGCCTTCCACCGGCGGGCGGCGACCTCGTCCAGGGGGATCGTCGCGACCAGCAGGCACGAGTCCGTCTCCTCGGGGAAGAACCTGTCGCCGAACTCGCGGCCGGTCTGGTGGTCGTACCAGAGGCTCGGGAAGAGTGCGTACGTCCGCCGGTCGAAGTCGTACTCGCCCGGGAAGGCCAGGACGTTTCGACCCTGGATCGTGCCGATGGTCGGGGAGTTGGACAGGTTGCGACGGTCGAACGTGGCGACGAAGACTTGCTTCCGGGCGTCCTCGAAGGCGAACTCGTCGGTGGCCAGGGTCCGCATCCGCCCGGCGAATTCCGCGAGGTTGCTGGCCCGGCCCTGGCCCAACGGCGGCGCTTCCAGGGCGACGGCGTCTCGGATGACTCCGAGCTGGGCCTCCCGTTCCTCGTCCCGGACCACGGCGGCACCGGGAGGGATGTCGAATGGTGGGCTGGCGGGACTTCCCGCCTCCTGATGGTCCTCCGCGGGTTCCTCGGTCCCCGCATCGGTGGCGGGAACTTGCACGGTCACCCGCGGAGAGTCCGTCGAGCCGGAGACGCCGGAGCGATCCGCTCGATCTCCCGATCCGGCTACCACGCGGCCTTCCGGGACCGCCTGTCGCCCCTTCAGGATGAACGCGGCGGCGACCAGGCCGAAGGCGATGATCGCGGCCGAGCCCAGGACGAGTCCGACGACCGCCCTGGAGATGCCCGCGGGATCGGTGGGTCTCGAGGGAACGGACGGGTTGCTCGGGGCGGACGTTCGAGGCTGTTCGATGCCGGGCTGGGGGACTGCGGGGATGGTCACCGGCGCGCCGCACCTGGGGCACTTGCCGCGGCGACCGGCGGCTTCGTCCGGGGTCTTGATGCGGCACCGGCATGACGGGCAGGAGGTATGAATCGACATCGGTGGCCTCGTTCCTCGATCGCCCGCTGAAACCCGTGGTCCCGACGACCGGAGCGAGCCGGCAAGCCCCGCGGCCCGCCCTTAATCGCATACCCGATCGAGCCAACGATCAGAGGGAGGTCGGTCGCCAGACCGGGATGAATGATCTGCGGACCAGGTGGCGGAGCGGGTTGGCGGCCGCCGCCGTCCATCCCACGTGGGCGTACATCGTCCCCAGGTGCGGCTCCCACTCCGCCCTCGTCGCGGGGCAAATCGCCGGGTCCCCCTCGGGGAACCGGTCCCCCAGGAAGTAGGCGAACAGCACGACGGCGGGTATCTCGTGGGCCAGGAGGAAGTTCAGGACCGCCAGGCGATTGCAGAACTGGTAGAAGGGCGTGAGCCAGGAAGCGACGTCGACCTCGACGTCCATCGTGCGGGCGGTCCGCTCGAAGGCGGCGAGGATGGCGCCGAGCCCGCCGCGTTCCGAGGCCTTGCATTCGCTCCGGAGCTCGCCGACGTGGGCCTTGGCCTCGACCAGCAGCCAGTGGGTCGTCCCTCCGACGTCGATCTGGCCCGCGGCGTCCCAGTTGGGCATGTTGCCGGACCGGGGCCAGTAGTCGAGCCAGGCCCGGCCGACCTTCGCGAGGAGGTAGGGGGTCAGGAAGTCGATCCCCTTGAGCTCCTCGTCGAGCTTGCGTGGAGCCGGCGGCCTCCCGGGCGGCCTGGGCGCCGTGGGATAGCATCCGGGATCGGGCGACCCCGGGTCCGTGGCGGTGTAGGCCTGCGGCAGCCACCGGAGCACCCTGCTCCCCGGGACGGCCGCCTCGACGTGGCGATTCAGGTCGTCGCGGTGGTAGGCCAACATCCGCTGGAGATGCCACTCGCTGCCGTAGGTGTAGCCGATTCGCCCCATGTCCGCCCTCACTTCGCCCGTTCGGCGCCCTTTCCCGGGGGAGATTGGCCCGATCGGCGGAGCGTCTGGCAGAGCCTGGCGAGGGTCTTGACGAGGCGTTCGGCCTCGTCGAGGAGCCGTTCCGCCGAGTCGCGGGACAGGTCGGCCAGCTCCTCGGCGGTGGGCGGCGCGTCCGGACTCTCGTGGTCCTCGCGGACACGCTCCCTCGATTGCTCCTCCGTGGGAGGGTTCAGGAGGGGCATGCGGAAGCCGGGGCGGACCCGATAGCAGCAGCGGCGTTCGTCGTAGTACCAGGGGACGCCGCAGGCCTCGAGCACGTCCAGGTCCCGCTGGATCGTCCTCTTGGAACAATCCAGCTCCCTCGCGAGCGACTCCAGGTCCCAGCCGCGACGTTCCTGGATGAGGCCGAGGACGCGGAGGACCCTGGCCAGCCGCTGGCTCTGCCGGGCCCTTCGATCAGCCTCCGAACGCCGTTTCTCCATCGAATCGACCCGCCCTCGTCGCTCGCCAGGCTCGGGACGACGACCGCCCGGGTCACGTACCCCGCCGGGGATCGGGCCGTCGCTCCCGCCGTCGAGCCGGGATGAGTATCGCGGAGGGCTTGGACGCACGTGGGTCCACGGTGCATGGACAACGATGGGGCTAACCCGGAGTTTTCATGCGTACGACGACCGATGGCCGCCCGGGCGGCGGGCCGGTCGCGGGAGGGGCCGGCTGTTGACTCGGGTCGGCGACGCCGGAATCGACCAGGGAACTGCGGGGGGGCCTGGCGGCGAGCTTGTAGTCCAGGTAGGCCGCCGTCGATTCGGCCGGCGACGACGTCGGCGTATCCGAGCTCGCCGACGAACGGCGACCGGGGCAAGCCGGAGAGCCGTTCGGCGTGGGGGATAGCATCGACGAGGTGCTTGGGGTCGCGGTGGCGGACGACCGGGGGATGCCCCTTGTATCGGGGAGAGGAGGATCATGAAGAATTCCCGGGGTGGCGTCTCGAAGAGGGAACCGGGCCCGTCGAGGTGGAGGGCCTGGAGGGACTAGACTTGCTTGTCGGTAACCGGTGCGTCGTTGCGAGGCTTGCCGTTCCCGCCGTTCCGCCCGAGGCTCGGCGGGACCGGGGGGAATCGCGCCGACCGTTGGCGTGGCTCTTGGCGCTCGGATGGTCGGAGTCGTCCGCGTGCCGGGCGGCGAAGGCGTCGTTGGCCTGGCCCCGCTGATCCGACGGTTCAGGGCTTCCTCGGCCATGGCGATAGAGTCCCCTGGTCCGCTCGACCACGGCCTCTCCGTCGTCGAGCGGGGCGTTGATCCCGGCGTCCGGGATGGGGCTGAAGCCGGTCGAATCGTAGTCCTCGGCCATCTTCCCGCCGAGGCCGACATTCGCCCCGAGCATGCGTGGTCCTCCGGCCGCCGCGGGTCGGACCCATCGACCCTCGGACGGAGTACGCGGCCGACCGGCCCGAGCCCGATGATCGCGAGGACCGACGAGGATTCGCCGCCAGGAATGCCTGCCCCCGCCGGCATGGGGGCCGCCGAGTTGCATTCCGGTCGCGGTTGTTCCAAGCTGATAGGGACGGCCGATGAGGGCCGATCAGCGAATTCCCAAAGGGGGGGGACCGTGCTGAAATACCGGATCGAGCAACTGCGGAAGGCGAAGGAGAAGAAAACGAAGCAGGCCATCACGTACGAGGCGATCGCCAAGGCGACCGGGGTCTCGGTCGGCGTGCTGAAGGCCCTCCTCAAGTCCGAGGAGCGGGAGGTCGCGACGAACACCAGGCACATCGAGGCCCTGTGTCGCTACTTCGGGTGCGAGGTCGGCGAGTTGGTGCGGCTCGGGAAGCTCGGCGTCGCCCCGCGGGGGGCGACGCACGTCGAAGCCCTCTATCCGAAGCGGAAAACGGCGGCGGGCGGCAAGGTCGCGGCCGGCGGCCGAGCGGCGCCGCCCAAGCGTGCCGGGACGGCCGGGGCTCCCGAGGCGACCCGGCGAGGCGACGCCGACCCCGCTTGAGGAGAGGACGCGCATGCCCTGGCTCTCTTACGATGAAGCCCGCGAGATCGTCGCGGCCCGCGGCTTCGCCAGTCAGACCGAGTTCTATGCGGCCCAAGCCGGGCTCCCGGACGACATCCCGTCGAATCCCAGGGCGGCGTACGGGACGGAGTGGAAGGGCTGGGCGCACTGGCTCGGCAAGGGCCCGGCGAACGAGCGGCCGCCGGGGCGGCGGATCCCGCCGCGCCCGTTCGAGCAGGCTCGGGAGCTGGCCCGGCCGATCGCCCGGGCGAACGGGCTCCGGAACGGGACCGAATGGGCTGCCTGGGCTCGCGACAATGGGCTCCCGGAGGGCGTGCCGGCCGATCCCTACAAGGCCTATCGCGACAGAGGTTGGGGGGGCTGGCCGGACTGGCTGGGCCGGCGGCCGGCCCGCGCGACGGGCAACGAGCCGGTCCGCCCCTACCACGCGGCCCGCGAGTTCGCCCGGGGCCTCGGATTGGCCAGCTCACGGGCGTGGTACGAGTGGGCCGCCGGTCATCGACCCGATGACATCCCCTACAGCCCCGACTGCCGATACGCGGACGAGGGCTGGATCGGCTGGGGGGATTTCCTCGGCTACCAATCGCGATGGACGCATCGGGGCATCGTGGCGTTCCTCGACTCGCTGGCCCCGTCGATCGACCGGCTCGACGAGGTCGAGCTGTACCTCATCCTGTCCAGGAACGGGATGCTCCGGCGGGACGCCCGCCTCCGGGCCTCCGGGTTGTTGAGGGGGTTGACCCGGGCCCGCACGCGGGAGGACCTCGATCGGGTCAAGGACGAGCTCGCCCGGGAGATCGACGCCGAGTCGGGCGACGGGGGAGCCGCCGACCGGGACGCCGCCGGCGATAACGGCCCGGACGATTCGGGACCCGCCGTGGACGACCCCGTCGAGGCGACGCCCACGCGGCTCCGCGCCCTGAAGTCGCTTCGCGACCTCGCGGTGGTGGACGAGGTGTCGGAGGCGAGGATCGTCGAGGACCCGGACGTGCTCGACTTCCTGGTGCGAAACCGGGTCGCCGCCCTCTGGCAGGCGGCGACGGACGGCGACCCCGAGGGCGTCGTCGCCGAGACGCGCGCCGTCGCCGGCGGGCCGTTCACGACCATGATCCGGGACCGATTCCTGGAGGAACATGCGGCGGCGATGGCCTTGCCGGACCCGGCCGGCTACGGCTTCCGGGACGACGCCGGGAATCGGCTCGAGCCCAACCCGATGCAGCGGCTGACGGCCCTCCGGCTGCTCCGGGACCGCCGCCTCGGAAACTGGTCGGGCGTGGGGGCCGGGAAGACCCAGGCCGCCATCCTCTCCGCCGCCCTGCTCGACGCCCGGCTGACGGTCGTGGTGGCCGCGAATCGGACGTTGGAGGGCTGGGGAGGCGCGATCCTGCGGGCGCTCCCGGAGGCCGCGGTCCATGTCCGGGACCCGCGGCGCTTCGCCTTCCGACCGGGGCGGCGGAACTTCCTGGTGATGAACTACGACTCCTTCCAGCAGGCCTGGTCGCGGGGGCTGGTCGAGAGCATGACCTCGGGTCCCCCGATCGACTTCCTCGTGCTCGACGAGGTCCAGTTCGCCCGCCAGCGTCGCGAGGGGGCGCGGGCCCGCTCGCTCCGGCGGGAGACGCTGGAGTCGCTGGTGGCCGCCGCGGCGTCCCGCAATCCCGAGCTCCGCATCCTGGGGATGTCCGCGACGCCGGTGGTGAACAACCTCCGCGAGGCCGTGAAGCTGCTGGAGCTCGTCGTGCCCGGTCGCGATTTCTCGAGCATGCCGGTCGGGGCGAGCGTCGCCAACGCGATCGGCGTGCACCTCCGACTGCGTGAGCACGGGATCCGTCACCGGCCGCGATATCCCCAGCGGGCGGAGCTGACCACCCCTGAACTCGACGGGTCGGCGCTGCTTCCCCGCCTCATGGACCTCCGCCCCAAGGATCTGCTCCGCATGGAACAGACCCTCATGGAGGTCAAGGTCCGCGAGCTTCCCCGTCTCGTCCGCCGCGGGACGATGATCTACACCCAGTACGTCGAGGGCATCGTCGAGATGCTCCAGGGGGCCGTCGAGCGGGCCGGCCTCCGCCACCGGACGTTCACGGGCCGATCCCGCGCGGAGATCTCGGAATTCTTGGAGGATTTCCGGGCCGGCGAGGCCGACGTGCTCATCGGCTCGGCGCCGGTCGGGACGGGCGTCGACGGGCTGCAGGAGCACCTGGACCGCTTGATCTTCGTCTCGCTTCCCTGGTCGAACGCGGAGTACGAGCAGATCGTCGGGCGGCTCCTGCGGCAGGGCTCGCGGTTCGACCAGGTCGAGGTGATCGTCCCGTTGGTCGTCCTCCGAGAGGAGCGGGCGGGGCTGTGGTCCTGGGACGACCTGCGTCTCCGCTGCATCGAATACAAGCGGACGCTCGCCGACGCCGCCCTGGACGGCGTCATCCCGGAAGGCGGGCTGCCGTCCAGGGAGGAGTTGCAGCGGCGAACCCTGGTCGCGTTGAAGGAGTGGGCGGGCGGGGTCGGCGGGGGCATCCCTCCCGCCGCCCCGGCCTGATCCGTCCTCGATCGCCGGGCTTGGGATTCGCGTCATTCGCCGGCCGCCGTCTCCATGGCGGGGTCGAACGCCCGTCTCTTGAGGCGGGCGCCGCTCCCGATCCAGGCGGACTCCGGTCGGCCGACGGCACGGTCGGAGGCGTCGGCGCCCCGGGTCGGTCGCTGGCGGTCGACGTACTCGGCGACGGCGTGGGACGCGGCCCAGGTCGCGCCCTTGATCAGGGGGATGCCCCGCCCCTTGCCCGACTCGTAGAGCCGGGAGGACTCGTCTCGCGTGTCCCGAGCCCGGGCGGGGTGGACTTCCTCGGGGTCGGGCGCGAGGGCCTTGTAGTAAGCCGAGCCCTGGGAGTAGGTGGGGTGGTGGCGCGTCAAGAGGTCAGACCGGCCCGTCAGGTCGTCGAAGGACTTGTGGGCGATGCCCCGCGCCTCGCGGGCCCGCCGGACCTTGGCGACGGGGTCGCCCCGGTGACGGATGGAGAGGCCGCCGCCCTCGCGCTCGCGGTCGGCCGTGGTCAGGGTTCTGCGAGTCGCCGGACGACCACCGGGGGACCGGCGGCCGGACGAGGCTCGCCCGCTTGCTGAATGGGCTCGCGGGCGAGCCGATTTCGCATTCCGACGAGCCGGCGACCCGGCATGCGGTCGAGTCCAAACGAGGGATAGATTAGGCCGCGCCCCTCGCCGGCGTCCCGATCGGGCTCTCGACGAGCGTCGCCCTCTCCCTGGACGTCGCATCGCGGTCGGCGAGATGGATCACGCCGGAGCCGCGCGTGGTGAGCAGTTCGACGAACCGGGCTGCGCCGCAGCCCGGTTCGTCCGCGACGTCGTCCTGAGCCGACGGCCGCCGTCGGAAATCTCGCAGGGCCGCCCGGACGCGTGGGCGTGGGGCGTGAGACGTGCCGTTCAGATTCGCAGCCCAGATCGATTCCATGAGCCGCCTGGGGCGCGGAATCCACCGTACCATTAAATTCATGTTACCATCGAAACCAATTCCTAATAGTAGTTACGCGGTCGGTGTCCTTCCGATCAGTTGCGCCGGGCGATCACGCCGCTATGATGCCCCCATGAGCGCCCCGCGATGCCGCGACCTCGACTACATCCAGTTCCTCATCGGCTCGCCGCGCGCCGCCACCTGCACGGAGGCCGCCCGCGTGCAGCCCGATCGGCCCGACGCCCCCGCCCACGACTCCTTCGCGCGGCTCCTCTACCGCCTCGAGCCCGACCCGGAGGCGCTGTGGGCCGAGGCCGGGCCGCTGGTCCGCCGCGGCGGCGGGGTGCTGATCCTCGACGACACGACCCTCGACAAGCCCTACGCCGAGAAGATCGAGCTGGTCGGCTGGCATTGGTCCGGCAAGCACCGCGCCGTCGTCCGCGGCATCAACCTGGTCAGCCTCGTCTGGTCCGACGGCGACCGGCACATCCCCTGCGACTACCGGCTCTATGACAAGGCCCGCGACGGGCTGACCAAGAACGACCACTTCCGCGCCATGATCGCGACGGCCGCCGGGCGGGGCTTCCGCCCGGCGTGCCTGCTGTTCGACATGTGGTACGCCAGCCTGGAGAACCTCAAGGCGGCGCGGGGCCTGGGCTGGACCTGGCTGACGCAGCTCAAGGCCAACCGCCGGGTCAAGCCCGACGGCTCGGGCCTGCGGCCGGTCCGCGAGGCGGGGGCGACGGCGGCCGGGTCGGTGGTCCACCTGGAGGGATACGGTCGCGTCCGCGTCTTCGCGATCGCCGCCCGAGACGGCGGCATCGAATACTGGGCGACGAACGACCTGGGGCTGGACGAGCTGGGCCGCCTGGCCCTGGCCGAGCGGGTCTGGGCGATCGAGGAGTATCATCGGGGCCTGAAGCAATACTGCGGCGTCGAGCGGTCGCAGGCGCGGGGCCACACGGCGCAGCGCAACCACATCGGGCTGGCGATCCGGGCGTTGTTGCGGCTGGAGTGGCATCGTTACACCACGGGGGTCGGCTGGGCCGAGGCCAAGGCCCGGATCGTCCGCGAGGCGATCCGGAGCTACGTCGCCCGGCCCCTGCACGTGCTGCCAGGCACCGCGTAACTACCATCCTAATATAGCAGGACGCGCAGAGGAGAGGCGTTGCACGCCTTCTTTCTGCTTGCGTGACGACATGCAGTTGGTATACTCTTGGCGTTCCTCCCGCAAGGTCGTCCGAGGCCGCCGCGATGTCGCGCCAACCGCTCCCCAGGCTCACGATGGTCGACGTCAAGGTCGCCGCCGACGGCGGGCCGCTGTCCATGATCACCCGGATCTGGTCGCGGGGGGCCGCGTCGAGATGCTCGCTCTGCCCCAACTGCGGCGCCAGCCCGATGGCCTTCGCGTCGGTCTGCGTGGTCTCCACGCCCGGCTTCGTCGGGGGCGACGAGGCGGCGACGCACCGCCTCGACGCCGACGTCGGCGACGAGGTCGTGTGGTCGAACGGCGGCGAGACGCCGTGGGCCGAGCTCGTCGACGACGCGGCCTGAGCGGCGCGGTTCCCCGGCCCGCTTCAACGCCCCGGGCAGGCCGGCGTGCAGCCGGGCCCAGACGCCCAGAGACCCTCACGACCTCAGGTGCCGTGCGGCCCGAAAGCCCGAACCCCTTGGGCACATCCCCACAGCGGCCGACGGCCAAGACGAACCATAGGGCCCGCAGGACGTTGCTCTGCGATGTCGGCGGCCGTCCCCCCTTGCGGACGACCGGCTGCTCCGGCGGATGGTGATAGGCGACCTAATCGTAGAGCTCCTCGGGCACGCGGGCGGCGGCCAAGGTGGGGGTTCTCCGGTGAAGGATCGACGCCCTTCCAAGTATTCAGCTCACATGCCGATCAGGAGGTTTTGTCAGAGCCTCTAAGTGGTTCATCCGGCAAGTTGCCTGATACCCGGTACGGCTGCGATCCCCGGCCTTCGGCGCGGCCGGTGCCTCCGCCGCCTTCCCCAGACGAACGGGTGGCGATGCTGGTTCCAGTAGGCCGTCGCCTCCTCGACCGCCCGGCACACCTCCTGCCACGTCTCGAACCGCCGCCCCTTCAGCGCCAGCGACTTCAGCACCTTCCACCACGGCTCGATGAGGTTGAGATAGGCGGCGTACTTCGGCTGGAAGACGAACTCCCACCGCGGGTGCGCCAGGCAGAACAGCAGCACGTCGGTCGCCCGGTGGGCGTTCAGGTTGTCGACGATGGCGTAGACCCGGGCGACGTCGGCCGGCACCCACGCCTCGGCCCTCTCCAGGAAGTCGACCCAATCGGCGATGCCGCGACTCGCATAGGGGGCGGTCAGGGCCTCGCCGGTCGCGGGCCGGAACGCCCCGAAGATGTAGCCCTTGCCGCGGCGGCCGTAGTCGATCTCCTGCCTGGCCCGCCCGGCGTGCCGGGGCGTGCCGTCGTCCCCTCGCCCCGGCTCGACGCGGACGACCCGTTGGCCGGGGTAGCTCTTGGCCGCTTGCGGCCCCATCTCGTCGAGGCAGACGACGGCCGAGCCCTCGGGCGGGGCGGTGTAGAGCTTCTCGATCGCCCCCTTTTTGCGGCGAACTCGGGGTCGACCCGCTCGCCGAACCAGGTCTCCTGGTCCGCCACCGCAGGCCCTCGCCGGTCAGCAGCTCGTCGATCCGGCTCCGCCGCATCGCGATGCCCTTCTGCTCGCTGAGGTAGGCCCGTAGCCGGTCGAGCGTCCAGGAGCCGAAGGGGAGGCCCAGCTCCTCCGGGGCGGTCAGGGCCGCGGCGACGACGGCGGCCCGCTGCTCGGCCCCGTAGATGGGCGGGCGGCCCGATCGGGGCCGATCCCCGAGCGCCGCCAGTCCCCCGTCATTGAAGCGGCGGACCCAGGCCGAGACGGTAGGCCTGGAGACGCCCGCCTCGTGGGCGATCCGGCCGACGGTCCGGCCGTCGGCGGACCCGAGGAGGATCGTGGCCCGCTCGACGAGGTGGGCCGGCGCGGTCCTGGCCCGGGCGATCCGCTCCAACTCGGCCCGCTCCTCGGGGGTCGACTCACGTAGGGCGATTCGATCCGGCATGGGGGGCTCCTCCGACAAATCGAGAGCTACCCAACCCTACTCGCAAACGACTTGCCGGATGAACCACTAAGGGCCGGACGGGAACCTACGACATGCGGTCCCGTCGCTGCCGCAGCCAAATTATGAATGCCGCCACCGCTTCAATCGGCAAGGTAATAACTAAAAAAGCATTGACAAGGCGAGCGGCTTTGCGTGCTGCATCATCAAAGAAAACATTGTACAGCCACAGCCACCATGCAAAAAAAATGAAAATCACTGAAACCACCGCAAACTCGATCAGGTTATCCCGATCGAGGCTCGGCTTGTCGAAGATTCGAATAAGCATTGCGTAAGCGATTGGAAATGCGATGAAAAGCCATGACAACGCAAATTGATACATTGAACCACCAGCTCTTGCGATCATCGCCGCGGCAAAAGAGAAGATCGCCATGTTCATGACGAGAATAAGATATTGACGGATTGTGAGCTTAAGAATCATGTCTGCGCCTCACCGAACATAGCGACCGAAATGGGGTCAGTTTCGTTCCCACTGCTAACTCGGCGTGAAGGACGGGCCGGACTGCCGGCGGATCCCCCGGAAAAAATCCAGGATTTGCCGGATTCTTGCGTCCGGGCGACCTCGTTCGGGACTTAGGTGTTGCTCCGGAATCGGCAAAGCATGGCAGGCGACCTGGTGCTGCTTCCAGAACAAATCCCTCTTCGACTCCGAGAATGTGACTAGATAGTCAGCGCCATTCAGGATATCGAGGGGTCTTGCACCGGGTTCATCTAACAGAATGACGACAGGGATGTCATAATACTTCGCAATATTCACGTAAGATTTGCTCAGCTCTCCGTCCCCATGGGTGACGACGCAGTCTGGGCGGTAGTTTCCCACGAACTGCTTGAAGAAGGCCGCGATGATGAAGTCCAAATATTCTTCAGTTGCCGTTCCTGTTTGCGCGAGATGCCTCTTCAACGTGGTGACGGGGATCGTTTGGTAGACGCTGTAGTTGACGTCCGCGAAGAAGGGCGGGAGGACTGCTCTCTCCGTCCGATGCGGAAGACCCAACCCGGCTTGAACGTCCTCGATCTCCACCCATGCCGTGCCGTCCAGATATGTCGTGCCGAACGCCTGCCCGTCGATCCCCTCGGATCTCAAAAGCCACAGGAGATACATGCCGGCGGCTGGAAGATTCGCGCCTCGGCTGATGCACGAATAAGGGGAAGCAAACGCGACTCTTTGAATCGCCGAGTGAGGGATGCATACCTCGCTGGACGGGTAAAGCGTCTCGCCAGCTTGCCAACGGGATTGATACGTCGCCTCCTGGCGCCGGGTAATCCTCGGAGCGCGAGTCAGGCTGTCGGCCCGGATGTGATATAGCCCGCTCCGAAACGGGAGGTAGAGAAATTCGGAACCCGCCCTGGCCATGCGCTTCCACAGGTCCCAATCTTCGGAGATCCACAGGTTCTCATCGAAGGCCTCTTTGTCCGCGAGCAGGGTCCTCCGATGTGCGACGCCCAAGGGGGTCATCAGATTCCGGGAGAATAGGAGGCCCCGGTAAGGCGTCGGGTCCCAGGTCGAGACAGGGGAGCCTTCGGCGTCGTCGTTGACGTAGTCATATCCGAAGACGAGCACGTCGGCCCGATCTGAGAAGCGGTCGACCAAGCCGAAGAATCCCTCATAATACTCGTCGTCGCAGTCAAGATAAGTGATCACGTCCCCGCTTGCGCTGCGGAGCCCACGGTTCCTAGCGGCGCTCGCTCCCGAATTGATCTCGTTGCTGATTATCTGAATCCGGTCCTCTTCGCACGCCAGTCGAGCCAGTATCCGGCCACTCCCGTCAGAAGAACCGTCGTCGATGGCGATTAGTTCCCAATTTGCGAACGCCTGCCTACGCACTGACGCCACGGCGCGTTCGATAGTACGAACTCCGTTAAAGACGGGCATGATCACAGAGATTCTTGGCGACAAACTCATGATTATTGAAGCGATTCCAAGTGAATGGTCTCACTGCTAATAACCGCACAGCATATAAACGCCGTGCGTTGTCACATTAAATCCAGTTCGCGATGATCATAAACGAGCGCAATCGGCCACGAACTGCTTTAAGGTCCTGCTCTGTCTAAAAGACCCGAGAGGCTGATTTGGAACGGCCTTCCCCCTTGCCGAAGGGCTAGATGAGGGGGAAGACGCGCGAGACGGCCGTCGGAATCCCGAGCCGGACGGACGGACATTCGAATCCCGACAGCCCGTATGCTCGTCCTCCCCCTGGACGTCTTCGCGGTCTGCCTGCCCCCGCAAGGGGGCGAGACGTCAGATGGGCCGCCTCTCAGGTTCTCGACGGAGCACCGCATCCCAGAAGATAGCCCGGTGTCGAGCGACATCCGTTGACTAGCTGACACCCATGGATTCCCCGATGCTAATATCAATTATTCCTGCGATACGAAATCTTTTCATCGGGCCAACTAGGCCGTGTGGACAAGGCCCAGGCAATCGATGCAAGGTGGGCTAACGAAGGAGAATCATCATGCACGTCATGCGTACGAACGCCAAGAAGTTGCGCGCAATCTTCTCATAGCGGGTCACCACGCGACGGTTCTACTTCAACAGATTGATCACCCATTCCACCCTCGCCGGCTCCTTGTAGATCTGCTTGTCACAATCCCGCAGGTACTTGCGATCCTTCTTCGGCGGGATGATCGCCTCGGCCCTGCGGCGCTTCGCCGCTCGGACGACCTTGTCGCTGCCATATGCCTTGTCGGCGATTTAAGCCTCCGCCTTGACCGCCCGGACCATCGGCTCCGCCTGGGTGACGTCCGCCACCTGGCCCCCCGTCAGGACAACTCGAACCGGGTTGCCCAGGGCGTCGACTCCGAGGTGGATCTTGGTGCTGAAGCCCCCCCGCGGAACGGCCGGACGCCTCCGAAGCTTGCCCCTTTTATTCTGGCCGCATGCTGATGCGCCCAGATCAACGGTGCTGTTGATGATCAGCCGTTCCATGTCGGGATCGCGAGTCGCCATCGCCTCGAAGATATGTCGCCAAGTCCCCTTGATCGACAAACGATCGAAGCGTTTCTAGACGCTGTTCCAGTTGCCGGAGCGTTCGGGGAGGTCTCACTAGGGGACGCCAATCTCGAGGGTGTACAGCACCGCGTTGATGAGGAGGCGGTCGTCCTGGGCGACCCATCCGAGCTGTCCGGGGCGTCCCGGCAACATATCTTTCCCAGCATTCATCGCTAATTTCGTGACGCCGCATCGGGGCGACTCCGTCCGCTGAATCAGGTGGAAACCCCGCCCCAATCTACCCAGGACCGCCCCGCCCTGTCCACACGGCCTAGGTATTCCGGGTATGCGTCCCTGATTAAATGGGGTTCTGTCCGTCTACCTTATCCGAAGAGGCCTGAACTCGATTGGCCTCCGGACGTGCCACCGAAGAGGTGATAGCCAACCGAACCCCAGAACTCGGGGAATGGCGACGGGTCACCCGGTTGCGTGTCCCAGTTGGTTGGACGCCTGCCTGAGTTGTTGGAGGCTATCTGAGGAGTGGGTGAGATGACTATCTGGGGAGAGGGAGAGGTAATGCCTGTCATGGGATTGCTGACCCCATGGCCACCGCCGTCGGGAGGATTCGCCTTGCCAGCTAGATTGCCTATAACCGACGAGATCTGTGCCCCCGCCCACGTCCCGAATCCGGTTGCCACCCCGGTGAGGATATCGATTTTGGTCGCCAGTATCGCGGACCATAACGTCTCGGGTTCATCCAAATCATAGCGGCCTTTGAATCCCCCAGTGAGCGCGCCGCCCGCACCGCCTATTAAGGCTCCTAGACCAACGCCACCCCAAAATCCATAAGGGTTTGACCACATCATTTGCGGATCGTTCGCGTAGTTGCCTGCGGCCGTCCCGACGGCACCGCCTATAGAACCCATGATTCCGCCCCCGACCAAGCCTACTCCGGTGCCGGCGATCGCCCCTCCAACATATCCTGAACCGACACCCACCCAGATGGACCACGCATCTCCCCCCGAGTGCCACGCGAGCAAGCCGCCGACGACAGCCCCGACAGATCCCCCGACGAGAGCCCCCGCGACGCCGAAGTTCCCACTCGGGTCGGTCGCATTCGTGGGGGAGTTTCCGACATAGCGGTAAAGGTTCGCGTCCCCGGCCGAGAAGCCCACCGGATCTTGCTCGAGGAA
This sequence comes from Paludisphaera sp., assembly GCF_037189885.1. Classification (NCBI taxonomy): domain Bacteria; kingdom Pseudomonadati; phylum Planctomycetota; class Planctomycetia; order Isosphaerales; family Isosphaeraceae; genus Paludisphaera; species Paludisphaera sp. The sequence goes on along the minus strand of NZ_JBBCIR010000030.1, from coordinate 171,856 downwards.
TCGCCCCGTCGTCGAGTCGTAGTAGCGAGCCCTGTAGTAATACAGGCCCGTCTCGGCGTCATATTCCCGTCCTGTGAATTTGTGCCTATCCCCGTTGGCCGGGCTCGTCTCGCTCACGACCTTGCCGAAAGAGTCGTAGACGATGTGGTTGATCACCGCCCCCGACGTGTCGACGACATCCCGAACCGAGCCCAGCTTGTCGGCCAGGTACCATGCCGTCGTCCCTGCCGAGTCCGTCCGGGCCAGTAATTCATCGACCGCCAGTCCGTGGAGGTAACGTTTCTGGAGTGTGTCCGCGCCGGTGAAGTCGGCGTAGGGATTCTGCCCGTCGTACACCGTCCAGGCCTGGACCGCCGCCCCCGGTCCAGCGCCGTCGGCGTCCACCTTCGTGCCAATGCGCCGATCTTGAGCATCGTAGGTGTACGTTGCCTGCATGAGCACCGTCCCGCCCGAACTCCTCTGGGTGGTGCCCGTCATGCGGTTACGGTGGTCATAGCTGTAGGTCGTCACCTGACCCGTGGTGGTCTCGGTCTTGGTCGTCAGATTCCCCTCGGCGTCATAGCCGTAGGTGGTGCCGGGCGAGACTGCCAGCTTATTGCCCGCCCCGGTCGTGTAGCCAGTCGTGTTCCGATTGCCGTTGAGGTCGTAGCCGTAGCTCTCACTTCGCGATCCTGTCGCCCCGGTCAACTGACTCGTGTCGTCGTAGGTGTAGGTAACGGTCCCCTCGGCGTTGGTCTCGCTCGCGAGACGATTGGCGTTGTCGTAGACGTAGGCGTAGGCTGCGAGGGGCGTGGTTGTCGCGCTGCCCCCCGAAGGTGCAGGGACGAACTTCTCGTAGGCCAGCGTCGTCAGCCGGTCGGCAGCGTCATAGCCTAGGCTGCTGTTGACCGCCGTTCCTGACCCGCCGAGGGTCCGAGACACCGAAGTCAGACGATCGGCGTTGTCGTAGCCGTAGACGATCCGGGGACCGGCAGTGCCGCCGAGCGTCCGGTCGACGCCGACCAGCCGCTGGGCCGCGTCGTACGTGTATGTTGTACGACCGATGCTGGATAGATTGTCCGTCAGGTTCGTCCGCTTGCCGCCCGCATCGTAGCCCGACGTCAGAATCACGTTTGGCTGACCCGAGCCACCACCCGACGTCTGGGCTGCGACCAGACGCCCGCCCGAGTCGTAGGTGAAGGCCAGCGTCGCGTCCAGGTCGGCCACGACGGTCATCTGGTCGGCCGCATCGTATGTGTAACTGACGGTGCGAATCGCCCCCCCCACGCCGTTGAGCCACCGCTCGTTGGTCCGCCGCCCGCCCGAATCGTAGGCGAACGTGACGCGACGGCCGGCGCGATCGGTCCGATCGATCAACTGATCAGCCGCATCATACGCATAGGTCGCCGTACCCAGCGCGTCGGTCAGCGTCGTAAGCCGATCGGCCGCGTCGTAGGCCCAGGTCGTGCGGTTGCCTACGGGGTCGGTCAGGCCCACCTGGCGTCCAGCCGCGTCGTAAGCCAGCGTCGTGACGCCGCCGAGGGCGTCCGTGATAGTCGTACCCCGGTTCAGTGCGTCATAGGCCGTGGTCGTCGTGTGCCCGAGCGAGTCGGTTACCGTCGTGCGGTTGCCGCCCGAGTCATACCCGTAGAGTGTCGTATGGTTCAGCGGATCCGTAACCGTCGTCAGCCGGTTGTGGGCGTCGTAGGCGAGGGTCGTGCGGTTGCCGTTCGCATCGACCGTGGCGATTACGTTGCCGACCGCGTCATAGACCGTAGTGGTCGTGTGGTTCAGCGCATCGGTGACCGCTACCTTACGGTCCAGGTCGTCGTAACCGACGTTGAACTGGGTCGCGCCGCCGCTGCTGGCATCGGACCGGTTGGCCAGCTTTCCCGTGGCTGAATAGGTGTAGGTCGCCGTGTTGCCCAGCGGGTCGGTGACCGTCGAGCGCCAGCCTCGCGAGTTGTAGGTAACCGTCGTGATCCGATTGAGCGGGTCGATGATCTGGGTCGCCTGCCCCTCGGCGTCGTAGATGGTAGTTGTAACGGCGTTGATCGCCCCGTTCAGCGGCGTGATCACGACCGTGGGCCGGCCCTGGCCGTCGAACGTCGTGGTCGTGATCCGGTTGAGCGGGTCCTTGACCGTCGCTCGGTTGCCCGCCGCGTCGTAGCCGTACACCGTCACGCGGGACAAGGGAGCCGTGATCGTCGTCAGCCGGTCCATTGCGTCGTAGGCGTAGGTCGTCGTCCGCGACAGCGGCTCCTGCACCTGCGTTAGGTTTCCCCCGGAGTCGTAGCTCAGCGTCGTGCGATTCATCAGGGCGTCGGCCTTGACGGTCGGGCGGTTCAGAGCGTCGTAGGTCGTCGCCGTGATACCGCCCCGCTCGTCGGTGATCGTCGCCACGTTCCCCTTGGCGTCGTAGGCGAGAAGCTTCGTCGCCCCTCCGGGGAACGTCGTGGTCGTCAGCCTATCCTGGCTGTCGTACGCGTAGCTCGTGACGTTGTTCCGCGCGTCCCGCGTAGTCCCCACCCGGCCGTTGGCTGTGTAGGTCATCGTCGTCCGGTTCAGCAACGCGTCTTGAATGACCGTCAGGTTTCCCTTGACGTCGTAGGTGTAGCTGGTCGTCTTGCCCCGGGCGTCGGTGTGCGCCGTGACCTGGGAGAAGCCGTTGTAACTGAACGTCTCGGAGTTGCGGTCCGCGTAGGTCAGCGTGACGACGTTTCCCTTGCTGTCGTAGGCGAAGCGGGTTGCCCGGTTCAGCCGGTCGATGGCTACCGTCGCCAGACCATTGGCGTCGCGGTAACTGGTGCTGACGTAGCCGTCAGGGTCGGTCTTCTGGTTGACCAGGCCCATACCTGTCCAGTCGGGCCGGAGGTCGCGGGCGTAGCCCCTGGGGTCGACGTACTTCGCGACAGCCTCGGCCATCAGGGTGGCCGGCCCCGGGCTCGCGGAGTTGGTCGAGGTCCCGAGGCCCTGCGCCTGATAGGGCGTGAACGCCTCGGTCGTCAGGTCCGGCCGCGTCGTACCCGAGGCCCGGCCGGCCCCGTCGTATGTCACCGTTAAGGCCTTCGACCGCGGGTCGGTCACCTTGGTCAGCCGCCCGGCCGTGTCGTAGGAGTAGCTCCAGGTCGCAAGGTCTGGCAATTGCACGCTGGCCAGCTTACCGCCGGCGATGGTGAAGGTCGTCACCCGGTTGGCCGGGTCGGTGACCTTCTGGAGCTTACCGTTGGCGTCATAGGCGAGGGTCGTAACCTTGGCGTAGGGGTCGGTGATCGTCGTCACCTTGCCCGAGCCGTCGTAGGCGTAGGTGACGCGCAGATCATTGCGGTCAGCCGTCGCCGTCTGTCGGCCGCTGGTGTCGAAATGCTGCTTGGTCCCGTTGGTCAGCGTCCGGGTATAGGTGCTGTCCGGATTCTTCACCAGGGTCGAGAACTCGCCAGCCGGGCTGGTGTAAGTTCCACCGGTGCCGCTGAACCACAGGGCGTCGCCGCCGCCGAGGTTCAGGATCACCCCGCCGGTGGCCGCGACGATCCGGTTCAAGCCCGCCAGCGTCCAGCCGGCGCCGAACGCGCTAGACGCCTCGTTGACCACCGTCAGCGTGCCGGAATCGGTCGTCGTCGTGGTCGTCCCCCGGATGTCGCCGGTCGCGACGCTGTAGCTGTAGCTACCGGTCGCCAACGCGGTGGCGTCCGCCTGGAACGACATCTGCATCACGTCGCCCGGGATGAACTGGCTGGTGTCGTAGTAGTAGGTCGAGAGGTTCGACCCGTTGAAGGTCAGCCGGCCGCTGACCTTCAACGGGACTGACTGCGCCGCGTCGAGGGCGTGATGGACGACGACGATCGGCCGGGGGTCGGCCGCCAAGGAATCGTACTCCAGGGCCAACGGCGCGATGTTGGGGCTGTACGCCGGCAGGACGATGCCAGCCTCCAACGCGCCGCTGACGGACGCTACCGAGGCGTGGTGGGTGACGAAGTCAGGCGATTCCGGCCGGACCGTGCTCGGCACCAGCATCCTGGGCCAAGTGGTACCGCCACCGCCGCTGCTGCTGCCGACCGACCCGTAGGGGATGTAGAACGAATAGGTCTGCTGCTCGGTCTGGCCGAGGGTGTTGGTCACCGTGAGCGTGGCCGATGCGGTGGCACCCGCCTGCTGCATAACGGAGTTGGTCCAGGTGAACTGGAGTCGAGAGGTGCTCTGCCCTGTGATGCCCGTGGCCAAGCCGGAGAGGCCGCTGGTGTTCCAACTGTACGAGGAGACCGTCGTGTCGCGGACTTGGGCACGGAGATCGACCGGCGTGGCAAGCGTGGCGTAGTGGATATGGCCCGGGAATAAGACCGAACCCTTGGTGTAATCCAACGTATACAGGGGGAAATTCTGGAATGCCCCTTGGGCGACGGAGGTGTCCTCACCCGAGATGGAGAGCAGTCCGGCATCGATCGCATCCAGGCCACCCGAAGCCCCGCTCCCGCCGCCGAAGTTCGCAACGCCGACGTTGTTGCTCCCCGAGCCTTCCATGACGTACGGTGTCGTGTCGGCCAACGCTGACATGGGAGCAGCGGAGGCGCTGGGAGCGTCGACGCTCTGAGGCGGTGGGATTCGCAACGGCGAGACGGCCCCCCGGCCCGGTGCCACGGCCCCGGAACCGCCGGCCGAAGAGTCGGCGGTGCCTTCCTGCATGCGGACCGACGCCGACGGCGAGGCCAGAATCGGCGGCGCAGTCGGCACATTGGCCTCATCCGCGAGATTTAGCCAGTCACGGGCCGTCGACGACCGCGCCCCCAGGCTCCCCGGTACCGCAGCTTTGCCCGAACCGGCCTCGACGTCCGCATGGCCAACCATCGGTTGATCAACCCCAGAGGCGTGCGCATCCCCCCAACTCCGTTGCCTCTTCGAGAGCTCACCCTCCACGACTCCAGCGTCGTTTGCAGCAGCCCCAGTCGCCCCCGCGCCGATCATCTCCACACTCGTCGGCACCGCGATGCCGGCCAGCATAATCCCTAGGCTCTCGGTGACTAGACTCCTGGATTCGAGCATTTCCATCGCGGCGAAGCGGCGGGCCAGGCGCGAACGGCGGCGACCCGTGAAGCTGGGGCGAGTCATGGCGCGGTCCTCCCACGGGAACGCTCGCCACCCGACACCACCCGGCATAAGGGCATACGGGGTCGGGACGCGGAGGTTCGCTGGACGCTGTCGAGATGATTCTTAACGAGTTGACGGCCACCAAGCCGATGAGTGGGTAATGCGACGTCGGGCTCCCCGGAACACCTCTTACCCCACGGATCGGAGTTGTGCAATCTGGCCTATGACCGTGACGCGTGCAACCCCCCACTGGAACCAACAAACGAAATTTTTCTTTGAATTAATAAATTAATTCTTACTCCAAATTCGGTTTGATGGAATTCAACCGCGTGAAGCCAAACACTTTATATTGATTTATCCGACGCCGACCAAGTTCCCGAAAAAAGCCCGGAATTCGCGCGCTATCCGGTCGTCATCCCAGCGGTCGGCGGCGATTCATATCGACTTATCCGACGCCGACCAAGTTCCCGAAAAACGCCTCGAATTCGCGCGCTATCCGGTCGTCATCCCAGCGGTCGGCGGCTATGCGGGCCCGTGTACGTTGCTCCGCCTCCCAGTCTGAGTCGTCCCAGAGCCGCTCGATCGTAGCGACCCAGGGGGCCACCTCGCGGGCCGTCGGCACTGCGGGGCTGGCGGGCGTGAATCTCTCGGGGATGCTAAATAGGAATCCGGCGTCACCCAACGTTTCCGGTAGGGCACCCCGATCGCTGGCCAGCACCGGCAACCCGTTAGCCAGCGATTCGGCAGCCACGCGCCCGAACGACTCTCGCCACAGACTTGGCACCAGCACCGCCCGGCCGAGCCTGTAGAAATCCCGGGGGTCGGGCGTGTTAGCCATCCGGTGCAGGTTCCCCAACCCCGAGAGGTCGAGTGACACCCGAGCCAGCCAGTCGGCCGTGCCTCGGCCCTCAACGACCAACAATGGGATGTCGGGCCGACGCCGGTCCAGCTCGGCGGCGATCCGGGCGAAGATCGTCACTCCCTTGGTGGGCTGAGGATTGACGAAAACGAGGTACTGTGGCTCGGGCTCGGGTGCCACCACGCGTCTGACGCAGAGCGGGTTCGGGATAGCCGTGCTCGCCAATCCAAGCCGTCGCTCGTAAAATCGGCTACTGAACTTCGACGGTACGAGCACGGCGGATGTGTCGACGAAAGCCGACCGGTCCTCATATGCAAAATTGTGCAGGTGAAATACGACCGCGATGCCCAGGCGTTTTGCCCGACGCATCAGCTCCAGGCTCGCCGGATGGCCGCCGTAGGTCAGCAGCACCTGCGGCCGGAACCGCTTGAGTACGTCATCTACTAGGCCGAGCAATCGGTTGGATTCGGCGAGGTCCGGGGCTCGCCCTGGGCGGCTGGAAGCTGTGGGCAGGACCGTCGCCCGCACGCCGCCCAGATCCAAGTCTATGATCCCAACTTCGGCACCGTCATCCAACATCGCGCGGGCCCGCCGGTATGGCATACCCATGGTGCCCAGGACCGCCTCCAAAGACGTCTCCTGCTCATAGTCGAGCACTCCAGCGGTCAGCGCCCGACAGTCGTGCCCGCGCGCGGCCAACAACTCCAGCAGGTCGCGGGTCGCCAACGCCGCACCGCTGGACGGGTCGACGTAGCAGTGGACCGAGGCGAAGAGCACACGCAAGTTCATGAGAGCCCCTCCCCTGGCGAATCGAGCTCGCTCGGGCAGGCCATGCGATTCAGCATCGCGACAGCCTCGGGGTCGCCGGGGCATTCGTCCAGCACCTCGGACCACAGTCGGCCCGCTGCGGCGAGATCGCCGCGCTCCCCGGCCAACGCCGCCAGGTTCCGCCGCGTCAGGTGCCCGTAGATCCCCTGGTCGACGCTGGCGAACTTCTCCGGTCGATGCAATGTCAGCACCCGCCGCCAGCACGCCTCGGCCTCCCCAGCCTCGCCTCGATTGCGATGGACCACCGCCTTGCGGAACAGAAGCTCGGCGTCGGCCGGGTCAATCTCCAGCCCTTCGGCGCAGGCCGCCAACGCGGCGTCGGGATCACCCAGGACTTGGTGGCACCGAGCGATGAGAGCGTAAAGCTTGCGGGTGATCGAGTCGTCGGGCACCGAACCCGCCAGACTGGCGCGAAGGTGTCCCAGCGCGGCGGGCCACTCCTCGCGCTCGACGGCGATTGATCCCAGGTTGAATAGCACGAACGGATCACCGGGTCGGTCCTCCAGTTCTGCCGAGAGGATCGCCTCGTCCCGGTCGAGCTTGCGGCGGCGGAGACCCGGATCGGTGTAGCCGGTGTGGCGGACGATCACGTCGGTCCAACGCACCGGTACACCGGCCCGGCGCAGCGCCGGCAGGATCTGTTCGTGCACCGCGTAGGTCCAACGAATGCTCTCGCGCAGCGGGAACAAGCGGACATGGTCCACGATCGTCCGGCCCCCGCCGCCCTGCGTGTCGGGGTCGCACGAGCAGCGGACCACGAAGGCCGCCTCGTCCCCCGCGCACAGGCCGTCCAACAGCGTCCGGAGCTTGTCACGTTCGGGCGGGTCCAGCACGTCGTCGGCGTCGAGCCAGAAAGCGTAATCGCCGGTGGCCCGCGCCAACGCGGCGTTCCGCGCCGCCGCGAAGTCGCCGACCCAGACGAAGTCGAAGACGCGGGCCCCATGCTCGCGGGCAATCCGCTTGGTGCTGTCCGTCGATCCGGTGTCGATGACGACGATCTCGTCGAACAGCCCGGTGGCCGACCCGAGGCAGGCCGGCAGGTTGTGCTCTTCGTCGCGGACGATCATCGTCAGGCTGACCCGAGCCCGTGGCCCCGATGGAGTCTTCGACGCGACGGGCGGCCTGGACCAGGGGCGCACGACGACCCGCTCGCCCGGAGGTGGGCTGCCCCACTTGGCCACGAATCGCGCCACGTTCTCGTCGAGCAGCGCCTCTTCGTCGATCCCAGTCCCGGCAAAAGTACGGCCGCCGAAATGGTGGACGAACAGATCATGCGCCACGGCCAGAGTGAAGCCGGCCCGCCGCGCCCGCAACGCCAGGTCGTCGTCGTCGAGCAGGCCCGGCCCGAACCGTTCGTCCAGGCCCCCGACGGTCTCGAAAACTCGCCGCTTCATGAGCAAGCAGAAGCCCGAGAGCTTCTCGGAGGTCAGCCACCGCCCGCGACGCTCGTCGCGCCACCGATCGGCGAACGCGTGCATCTCCTCCAGGCTGCGGTAGGGGACGCCCTCGACGTATTGGGGCGGGGAAGCGTGGTTGGACATCGGCCCGGCCAGGCCTATGACCGGGTCGGAGTCGGCCAGGGCAATGAGTTGATCGAGCCAGGCGTCGGTGACGACGGCGTCGTTATTCAGCAGGACTAGATAGTCGCCGCGGGCGGCGGTCAAGCCCTGGTTGCACGCGGCGGGCCAGCCGCGGTTCTGCGGGTTAGTGAGCACCGTGACGGGTACGGAGGCAGCGTCCTGTACGCCCCGAAGGTAGGCGGCGGTCCCGTCGACCGAGCCGTTATCGACGACGATCAATTCCCAGGGGGGGCGGGGATGTCGCATCAGGGCGGCGACGCACTGCTGGGTGAAAGGGAGCTGGTTGTAGCAGGGGACGATGATCGAGGCCAAGCCATCCCCGACCAGAGCCGACGGACTCGAAGCCATAATGCACCCTCTGACGACGGACGCGCAGCGATGATGACGTGCCGAGCCTCCAATGTAGGACCAGAACATCGACGAAATCAATCACCAGAATCGCAATCGGTGACCACGATTCCAGATCCGCAATCGTCGCGGTTACAGCACTAACGTCAGGATATCGTGCGATTAAGCTAAATTATTCGAAGGAGTCCCCCATTCCACGAACCCACTGAATGATCCGCACCTTTCCACGTCGCGAAACACAAAGGGCGTTCCCGGACGCTCCGCACCTCACCGTTGAGGCCGACGCGTCCGGGGCCTTGAACCCGAATCGAATCCCCTCAAGACAGTAGCTCGCCTATCGAGCTCCCCAGGCGGACGCGGAGACCGGCGGCCGCCCACTGGAAGAAGCCGCCCGCGTCGCGGAGGGACCTCCGAGGACGGGACTGGCGGTGGCGGCTGGAACGAGGCCGCGGGGGCCGGGGCGGGGACGAGTTCAGCGACGCGGGCCGGGGCTGGCGGCGGCGCGACCGCAGCCCGGCCAAGGTCGTTCCACGGGTCCATTCAGATCAACCCGTCGAGCGCCAAGATGCGGCTCGTCGACGTCGCCGAGGAGATCACCAGCCTCCTCGCGGGGGACCCGAACGCGACGGTGATCGTCACCCTCGAGATCAACGCCGAGTTCCCGAACGAGGCGTCGGACCAGATCAAGCGGGCGGTGGGCGAAAACGCCTCGAGCCTGCGATTCAAGACGAAATCCTGGTAGTAGGCGGCTGGGCGGCTTCTCCCGACCTTCCCATCCAGCCTTCATCGACGGTTCAGAACAGCCGCTTCTGATACGTACTGCGGCCGAAGTCCCGGTTCGACCGCGAGACCGCCGTTTCGCGCGGCGGCCCCCTCCCCTCTCCGACCCCACCGGTCGGGGCGGGCGCGAAGGGGGGTGCCGGGACGGCCGAGGCTTCCTCGACCGGCGGCGCGGACGGAGTCCGCTCCCGCCGAGGCGGCGTCCGAACCGGCGGGGCGAGTCTTCGCCTCCTCCGTCCCGGAAGCCGACAGCACGGCCTGGAGTTCGTCGCGAAGCCCGGAGAGCTCATCGACGTACCGCTCGTGCGGAAACGCCGCCCCGAGCCGCGCTCGGTAGCCGTCGAGCCTCGCCTCGGCGAGCGAGAGCTCGCGCAGGATCTCTGCGAGTTTCCCCGGGGAACCCTCGAACAGCCGGTTCAGGGCGTTCAGCACCGCCCGAGGGCCACGCGCGTCGCGCGAGAGTTGGACGAGCCTGGCCCCCCGCCCTTCGAGGTATACCTCGGGCAAGAACGCCCGGCGCATGACCAGGCCGAAGCGGAACCCCCGCATCCGGCCGAGCGCCACGCGGCGCGTCTCGAAGGCCTCTTCCGGCAGATCCCTCATCGCCTCGCTCAGGGCGGCGAAGACCGCCTCGGGGCGGCGCTCGGAGCCGCCGACGACGGCCGGCTCGCCCGCGTGGGCCTTCGCCGTCTCGTGGTCGGCGGTCGTCTCCTCCAGGCGGACCTTGAGCCTCGCTATCGTCTCGGGCAATTCGCGCGAGCTCTTGCGGGCGAGGTACTGCTCGTCGGCGTGATGCTTCCGAAGGACCAGGAGCCGCCGGATCTCGGAATCCGACTCGGCCAGCGTGAGCACGGCGGGGTTCCCCGAGGCGATGGCCTTCACCTCGGCGTAGGAGAGCTCCCGCCCCCCACCTCCTCGGTCCGCCTGGCGGCGGCCTCGCCGCCCATCACCTGGGCGATGAACCGGGCCTTGGCCTCCAAGGTCTCCAACGCCTGCCACATGTAGGCGTCGAACGACCCCTCGGCCCCTGTTCCGCGCCCGGCGGTGTTCGAGGAAGGCGGAGCTGGGCGGGAGGCCGATCGGGCTGGTGACGATGTACAACCACGTCCAGGGCTGCCTGGCGCGGCGGCCGGGCTCCCAGGTCGAGGAAGAGGTCCCGGACGGCGACGGCGGCGCGCGGAAGGCGAGGCGGTGCGTCTACGCGCCCCTCTCGCTGCGGGCGACGACTCACGCGTCGAGCGATGAAGTCATCGCGGCAGGAGCGGCGTCCTCTCCCGAGGGCTTATTGGATCAACGCATCGACTCGCCCGACGTGGACTGGGCTGCAGTGCACGCATTCTATCGAAGCTGCCTCAACAGCCTCTGCCAGCTGTACGGACTCCCCGGAGACGTCTTTTTGAGCAACCTGGAGTCCGAGCTCACTGCACCAGGTCGGCCCGTCGGGGTTCCCCCGAGGAGTCAGCCATAATGATTGACGACGCGTCGGTCTAGATGACGTCTTCGCCGCCATGAGGCGTGATGGTACCATCATTGCCCGGTGGATCGATGCCGGCACGATTGACGACTCCGCGGGGGTGGACCGCCACGACCCCATAAGCCGGACGAAGTCTGCGAATCCTGGTCGAGGGAGGCTCCCATGCTCCTCAAGACTCTCCGCCCGTATCAGGCCGAATTAATCGACGAGGTCCTGCGCGAACCGGGGCACGTCCTGGTCCAGGCGCCGACGGGCTCGGGGAAGACGCTCCAGATCGTCGCGTTGAGCCATCTCCTCTCCCAGCTGTACGACCGGATCCTGATCGCCGCCCCTCAGCAGCAGATCGAGGAAGGCTTCACCAACGAGTCCGGGAGTCTCAGGTACCCCCACGACGCCCGCGTCTTCCCGCTCCCGGAGATTCGCGCCAGCCGCGAGAGCAGCCTGAAGTCCCGCCAATACTTGAGATCTTTCCTGGCGGCCCCGCTCGGTCGCGCGGCCGCCTGCACCCACCAAGCCCTGGCCTTCCCGGGGGCCGTCGAACTGCTGCCGAGCAACTGCCGCCGGATCCTGCTCGTGGTCGACGAGGCCCATCACGCGCCTGCGGAGGGGCTCGGTTCGTTCATTGACGAATTCGAACGCCGCGGAGGCCATCTGCACTTCTACAGCGCGACTCCTTGGAGGAAGGACGGCCAGAGGGTCCTGCGTCCCGAGATGCGACTGGTCCGCAGGACGCTCCCGGAGCATATGGCCGAGGGGTTCGCTCCGGGCCGTCTTCTCCATCAGATGCGCGTCCTGGGCAAGCGAGGCCACGCGACATCCGCCGCCGAGTTTCGGGGGGAGAAGGTGGCAGCCGGCTACGAGGCCGAGCTGGTCCGGCGGTTGGTGGAGCAGTACTTCGAGGACGGACGGCCCAAGAGCATCGTCCGCGTCCCTCCCGTCTCGGGGGGCAGCAGCGGGCTCGTCGGCAAGATCCTCGAGGCCTTCGAGTCGCGAGGGGCCCGCACACTCGACGCGACGGGGGTCGGAGGGCAGAGGCAGGCCGCCTTCCTCGGCTCGCTGCGCGATGAGAGGGGGAGGTCATACGCCGACAGTCGATTCGACGTGATCGTCGGCGTCCAACGAGTGCTGGAGGGTACGGACTGGAGGCATTGCTCGGCGGTCTATTGCCTCGGCATGCCCGGGAGCCTGGCGACCGTCGGCCAGCTCCTCGGGCGCGCGTTACGTCAGAAGTACGAGGATTGCCCGCCGAAACATCGCGAGACAGCCAGGATCGTCTTCTTCGTTCCGGGCAGCGGGAGCCTGCAGAAGCTCGGTCTGCAGCACACGCGGAACGCGTTGTTGACGTCGGTCTTCCTCGCCGACTTCGAGGTCGGCGAGGAATGGTCGACGGCCCAGGGGATCGAGGCGGGCGTCGCCTCATCCTTCGGGCCCGGTCGGCGGTTCGCCACCGCGGACCGCATGCGGCTCGCGTTGGACGAGGAGGCCAAGGCCGAGGCGAACGCCCTGCTGCTCCAGGCGCGCCACCACTTGAAGAGCGAGGGCGTCGATGCCCCGTCGATCGAGGCGATCGTGGGGGCGGCGACCGCCTTGGCCCAGGTATCGGGCTCGACCCTGGACGGGCGCGTCATCGGCCGGGCGGCCGTGCTCCTCGCCGCAGGGCGCGGAGGCGACGCGGGCCGGAAGGTGCGGGAGGCCGCCAGGCGGACGGCCGAGTCCAAATCCGCCGATTGGGCGAAGGCCACCGCGATCCGAGAAGATGCAGGATTTGACTCCTTGCTCGATTCGATATTCGCCAGGCTCCGGGAGGAATTCCGCGACGAGACCCTCGAGGGCTCGCCCTTGCTGCACGCGGTGGACACACAGATCCACGGCCTGACGGGCGGCCGCATGACGAGTTTCATGGAGAGGATGCGGGCCGCGTTCCCGAGGCTGATTACGCACGCGATGATCCATTCCTGGCTGACGAAGCATTTCGCCGCGTGCGGAGGGGCGAAGGAGCTTCCGAAGTCGTCGGCCTGGGTCCCGGGCAAGGAGCCGCGCGAGAAGGGTACTGCCCTGACTTGGGGCGAGGTGGAGAAGGCCTTGCTGCGTGGGAGGCACGGGCTGCCGGGCAAGGAATGCCTGGCCGAGATCGCCCAGCGCGACCTCGGCGTCACGTGCGACTGCCGGAAGGCCTTGAACCCGTCGAGGATCCACGTGAGCGACGGGCCCGTGCCGACCGCGATCGAGCATCATATTCTGAAGACGGGTCGATTCCCTCGCCTATCCGATGACGCAATTCCTCACACGAATCTGACCTGGAGGATGGCGCACGACGCCGTCCTCAGCTTTCGGGACTCGATGGACTTGGACCTGCCTCCGGGGGGGGGGGAGGACCAAGCTATGGCCTCTTTTTACCTTGAGTCCAACATGGTGGAGCTGCTCGAAGGCTGGATCCAACTCACCGGTCGAGTGCCGGACGCCGAATCGGGCGTCATCCCGAATGCAGGGGACCTGACGTGGTCAGAAGCCGAAGCCATCGTCAAACGGCAGTGCCGGCGCCGGTTCAAACGCGCCGTCTCCGGCCTCGGGCGGGGCACCGGCGCGGCGGATGCATCGACGCGCCTGGCCGACCTCGAGTCGCTCCTGACCTTCTGGATTCAGGTGAACGTCTACAAGTGGTGCAGCCGCTGGGTCCGTTCGACCGGGCTCCCCCCCGCATCTTCCTCCGGGGTCATCCCCGACTCAGGGGGGCTCACCTGGTCGGCGGTCGATAAGCATCTGAGGGATTCTCACCAGGCCGCATTCCCCAACGGCCCGCCGCGGGTGGAATCCATGCAGATGTTCAAAGGACGTCTGTCCATAAGCCTACAGTTCGCTCGAGGACCGCATCGCCCACTTCCAAGTCGTCATGAGATCGAGGGAGGCGTCTGCGCATGGATACGTCGGACCGACGTCTTAACGCCTTCGACAACCCCGCCAAGACGGCGAGCCGCGAGGCGACCCTCGCATTCCTGAGGAACGCGGCGAACCGGCTCTGGATCGACGCGTCCAAGGAAAAGATCCGCTGCAGCTGGTGCGAATTGATGGGGAGCACCGGCCACCTGACGCGTGAGATCCTCCTACGAGAAGGGATCATCGACCCGCGGCAGTTCGTCGGGGTCGACCTCAGCGGCAAGCTGGCCGCCGGCCATGCGCTGGCCGGCCCGACGGTCCTGCAAGGCGACCTCTTGAGCTTGCTGAACAGCCCGGAGCTCTCGGAGGTCGGCGTGCTCAACTTCGACGCTTACTACGCGGTGGCGTCGCCGAAACTTCAGGCGGACCTCCAGTTGACGCGCGGGAAGGCGGCTAGGTCGCTGAGACTGTTCGGCGAGTTCTGCCTCATCTTGAACGCAGACCTGGATGCGGCGGTTCGCAGGAAATTGCGTCCCTCGACCGCCCTGAGGAAGCACGCCGAAGTCGTTTCGGAGATTTATCACGAATGTGGCCTCTGTCGAATCTCCCCGGAGCTCCTACTTCCCTCCGAGTGCGAGACGCCCCTGGATGCGGGGGACACGGGTCGTTTTGGGATGTTCGAGGTGTATAGGGGCAGAAGAGGAGGGCATCGCATGGCGCTCCTTCGACTGATGATCTCTTGAAGCCAGAACGCCTATGTAGCACGCGCGTCACGTCGCCGACCCCGTCCAGGTCCCGAGAGAATCCGAGGTCGACATGGAATCGCTGAAACACTTCATGTGGGGATACCAGCCCCACTTCCAAACGATGGCGGAAGCCAGGGCCAAGGACTTCCTGGCGCATTTTGAATTCGAATCCAATCTTCACGTCCAGGTCTGTCTCGTCGGCGTGCTGGAGGATGAGCGGGATGATCGGCTTCCCATCTGCGTCGAGCCGCAGGACAGCAAGTATCAGGATCGGCTGGGCGACATACCGGCCATCGCCAGGAGGCTGCGCCGCTGCGACGAGGATCGCCTGAGGCATTCCCACCCGTCGGCCGCCGAGAGATATGAACGACGAAAGCACCTGGAGTATCTTCAGCAGGCCATCCGCGAGGCCGTCGCCACGCTCTCGGGGGACGATTGCTCAGTCTTTTCTTCCCTCCCGACAAAGGTGGGGGGATACCTCGTGAGCTGCGTCTTGAGGCTGGACAGGTCGGCATACGAGAAATTCCCGCGGCTCGAAAAGCACGTCGTCGCTCGGACCCCTGTGGCCGCTTCTTTTCTCGACGCCGTGATCGACGAATATCTCCGCGACTGTTCGGCCGAGCTCAGCAAACCCGACCCGGGGATGAATTTCGGCGGTTTTCGCGACATCGAAGAGTTGTATCGCGGCGGGGGAGCGCGGATCTGCGACACGGCCGCAGTGGCCGTAGGACACATCCAGGGCGTCTGCTTCCGGGCCTTCGACCGGATCTCCTCCTTGAAGCACGAGCGGGGCTCGGCCAGCGGCCGCATCATACTCTCGGAGCGGGGGCATCCGAACGTTGATCCGATAGTCGTCTTGCGGGATCCAATCCCGGTCGGCAATACCCGCCAGGCCAGGAAGCTCCTCGAGACGAGCGGCGGAGGACGTTCGCTGTTGTGCGACGGGGTGCGGATTTACGGGGTCGGGAAGACGACCGGGAGCTACGACCCGAGCCGCGAAGACCTCTTCGAGGTCGAGTTCCTCGATCATCACGCCTGGGAGCTCAGACACGGCGGCGCTACGCTCATGAGGAGCATCGACGGCATCCCCTGCCAGCCGAAGCCGCCGTACCGCGAGCGGAAGTTCCGTAGCGACGCACGCCGGATCTTCCCCGAGATCGAGGATGAGTCTTTGGACCGCCTGTGCCGCCTCGTCGGCGCGGCGGCGCGTCAAAGGCACGGAGCCCTACTGGTGGTGGCCCCCGAAGCCGAGCGGGAAGCGGAGAGGCTGGCGGGCCAAGCGACCCGGGTCGAGCCTTTCCAGGTCGAGGAGGACGTGATCGACGCGCTGACCGCCATCGACGGGGCGGTATTGATCTCGACGTCGGGAGTCTGCCACGCCATCGGGGTCGTCCTCGACGGCCTCGCGTCGCAGCTCGGTGATCCGGCCAGAGGCTCCCGATACAACTCGGCGATACGCTACACGGGGAGTGTCGACGGCCCCCGCATGGCCGTGGTGACGTCCGAGGACGGCACCGTCGACGTCGTCCCCGATCTGAAACCGCAGATCCCGAGGGCCGCCTTGGACGAGGCCTTGGTCGAGCTCCGCGCCGTCGCAGACGAGCCGCAACCGGACATCCGCCGATTCAACAACGTCGTGTCGTGGCTGCACCGACATCGATTTTATATAAACGCCGATCATTGCGACGAGATAAAATTGCTTCGATCGATCGTCGAGTCGCGCCTCACCGACGTTCGCTGCCGGATCGTATACGGAGAAATCGCACCTGATCCGGGTATGGACGATTCCTACCTCACCTGAGCCGGACCAAGGATGCCGTCGCTCGAAGACGCGCACAGCTCGCCGAATTAATGGACTTTTTGGCCCTAACGCCTTGGGCGTCGTCAGCCGGATTCCGAGATCCTCCTCTGCACGTTCCTCGTCTTCTGGGAACGCGCCCGTCCTCCGACCTAACCTCATCCGAGGCCTTGAGCCGCGACGGCGCCCTGGAGTATCGTCGGGCGACGATCGAACTAGGTTCCATGGACACGAGATAGGCGATGTGCGGCGTCCTGGCTATTGCAGCATGACCATCATGGCGGCCACCTTCACGAACGCCAGGTAGTTCGCCGCTTTCTTCTCATAGCGCGTCGCCACCCGCCGATACTGCTTCGCCTTCGACCAGAACCTCTCGCACAGGTTCCGCTCCCGGTACAGGTGCGGGTCGACGATCCGTTGCTCTTTCCGGGTCTTCTGCGTCGGGATCACCGCCTCCGCCCCGCGCCGCCGGATCTCCTCGACCAGGGACTTCTTGTCGTACCCCCGGTCCGCGATCACCGCCTCCGGCTCGTGGTCGGCCAGCAGCACCTCGGCCTGTGCGACGTCCGACTCCTGCGCGGCGGTTAGGATCAACTCGACGGGGTGCCCAAGGCCGTCGAATCCCCCGTGGATCTTCGTCCCGAAGCCGCCCCGGCTGCGGCCGAGAGCCTGATCGGGCTGGCCGCCGGAGCCGTCCCACTTTTTTTCGCCCCGGCGGCGCACGGGTGGGCGCGCACGGCGGTGGAGTCCAGGATCAGGACGTCCAGGTCCGGGTCGCGCAGCTCGGCCAGGATCGGGTCCCACCGCCCCTTGGCGGCCCAGCGATCGAACCGCCGCCACTGGCTGTTGCCGTTGCCCAGCCTCTCGGGCAGGTCGGCCCAGGCGGCGCCGGTCCGAGCGATCCAGAGCACCGCGTCGAGGAACCGGCGGTTGTCGCGGGCGACCCCGCCGTGCTGGCCGGGGCGGCCCGGCAGCAGGTGCTCGATGCGGAGGAAGTCGGCGTCCGAGATCGCGTGGCGATGACCCATCGGTGCCCCTCCTGAGGTCAGTTCGACACGGCCATCCCACCCAAGACGCCTACCTCGTGTCCATACGACCTAGGGCCCGTTGACGAATTCAGAGTAGGATGCTGGCCGCGCAAGCGATGTGGACCATCGCGAGGAACGCGCCGGAGAGCTTCTCATACCGCGTCGCCACCCGCCGCATCCGCTTCAGGCGGCTGACCAGCCGCTCCACCTTCTGCCGTTCCTTGTATTTCTCCGCGTCGTGCGGCGGCGGGTCGACCCGATTGCTCCTCGCCGGGATCACGACCTCGAACCCCGCCGCCGCCAGGTCGGCCCGGATCTCATCGCTGTCGTAGGCCCGGTCGGCGACGACCGCCGTCGCGGTCGTCTCGTCGGGCACGTCGCGGAGCGTCGGCTCGAACGCCGGCGCGTCGCCCGCCTGGCCCGCCGTCAGGACGACGCCCAGGGCCGTCCGCTCGTCGCAGGCCGCCAGGTGGATCTTCGTCCCGAAGCCGCCGCGCGAGCGGCCCAGATCCCGGTCGGGCTCGAGGCCGGGTCCGCCCGCGGCGTGCTGGTGGGCCCGCACCACCGTGCTGTCGACGAAGAGCCGGCGGGCGGACGCGGCGGCCGGCGCCTGGAGCCCGCGCCACAACGCCTCCCAGGCGCCGTTCCTCTCCCAGCGCCGGAACCGCTGATAGACCGCGTCCCAGGCGCCGAAGCAGGGCGGCAGGTCGCGCCAGGGGACGCCGGTGCGATCGATGTAGAGCACGGCCTCGAGGAACTCGCGGAGGCCGAGCTTGGGCGGCGTCCCGCGCGGCGAGAGGATGCGCCGGAGGATCGGCTCCAGCTGCCGCCACGCCTTGTCCGTGATCACCCGCCGCACTCCGTCCTCTCCTCGCCGCGGAATCATCCCTTTGCCCATGATCCGGGTGCCGAACTCGTCCCCTGCACATGCAAGCGATGGTCGCGGAAGGCCCCGAATTCGTCAACGGGCCCTAACACAATGAGGTTGCAAGGAGGTTGAAGCAGATCATTGCGCAGCCGATGGAGAGCCACGCCTCATGGATGTCCGCGCGGCGATCGGTGCGGAGGCGCAGGCGGCGGTGGTGGGCGAGCCAGGCGAGCGACCGCTCGACGACCCAGCGGAACTTGCCCAGGCCGCTGCCGTGGGGCGTCCCCCGCCGGGCGATCCTGGGACGGATCCCCTTCGCACGCAGGCGGCCGCGCAGGGCCTTGGAGTCGTAGCCGCGGTCCGCGAGCAACTCCCTCGGACGGCGTCGCGGCCGTCCCGGGCGGCCGCCGACCGGCGGCACGGCCTCGACGACGCGCTCCGCCTCCTTGACGTCGGGGACGTTCGCCGCCGTGAGGGTCGCGGCCAGCGGCGTCCCGCGGGCGTCGACCAGGACGTGGTGCTTGCTCCCCTTTTTCCGCCTGTCGACGGGGCTCGGGCCGGTCGCCTCGCCGCCGCCCAGCGCCCGCGGCGAGCCGCTGTCGACCGCCGCCCGGGACCAGTCGATCCGGTCGGCCCCGTTCAGCTCGGCGAGTAGCCTCTCGTGCAGCCGACGCCAGACGCGGCCCGCTGCCAGTCGCGGAGCCGCCGCCAGCAGGTCATGCCCGAGCCGCAGCCCATCTCACGCGGCAGGTCCTCCCACGGGATGCCCGTCTTCAGCACGAACAGGATGCCGATCAACGCCCGGCGGTCGTCGATCGGCTTACGGCCCGGATATCGGCCCCGCCGCGCCTTCGGGGGCGGCAGGAGGGGCCCGATGCGGTCCCACGAGGCTTCTGGCAGCAAGGGCTTGGCCATGGCTCGTCCTCCGTATTGCGACGGACGGACTGACCAGTGAAGCACATGCCTTCTGCCTCATTGTGTTAGGGTTTCTTACAAGGCCCCGCAGGCCGTTACCGCCAAGACGAAAGAATATCGCTATTTCATCCGCCGTTACTCGAGCAGCGTCGAGGTGAAGTCGAACGGCGAGGACGAGCGGGAGCTCCTCCGCCTGACCTCGACCGTCCGTTCGACGACCGTCGATGCGTCTCGGCCGACGTCGACGACCTGTGACCAGGGCTCATCCGGGCTTATCTGAGAGAGGTCGGCAGCGGGCTCCACGAGGACGCGGCCGGGATGCCGCTCGTCGAGTTGGGGCTGCGGATGAACATCGTCGACGGGGCGGACGAGTTTGCGAGGTCCCGCAACGTCGGCGTGCTGTTCTTCCACGACTAGTGGGTCACTTGGCTCGACCATGGCCATAGTCCCGGATTTCGTCCCTGCGGAGGGGCCGGCGGGTGCAGGCCCCGGAGCCGCCGAGGCGGTGCCGCTCGCGTCGACGACGGCGGCGTTCCGACCGCTTGCCGCCCCATGTGAAGGGGGTCGGGGACTCGTTCCAATGCCTCGCGACCGCCTCGAACCAGGCGATGATCTGGCCGACGTCCTCGGGATGCTGGCCGTCCAGGGCCCGACGCTTCAGGACCCGCTGGATGCTCTCGGCCATGTTCAGCCACGAGCCGCCCACCGGCGTGTACAGCGGCATGACGCCGTGGGCGAACAGCCAGCACACGAACTCGGGCGTCTTGTGGCCGGCCAGGTTGTCCAGCACCAGCAGCATCCGCAGGGGCGGCAGTTCCGCCAGGAGGGTCGGCTTGACCGAGAGGCCCTCCTGCCATCGCTCCCAGGCCGGACGGCTCGCCCCCGGCCCGGCGGCCCCCGTCGTCGGGATCGGCGTCGCCTCCAGGACGGCGGCCAGTTCCCGTTCGAGCCAGCCGTGGAGGACGGCGTTGGGACAGGACGTCGCGCCCTCGACCCGGACCGACCCGTCGGCGGGGTGGAACAGGGTCAGGATCTTAGCCGTGCCGTTGCGGATGTATTCGTGCGGCTGGCGGGCCGGCTCCCCCTCGGGCCGCCACGACCGGCCGGGGTGCGGGATCGTCTGGTAGGGCCCGGCCTGGTCGGCGCACCAGACCGGCAGGCCCATCGCCTCGCCCAGGCGGTAGGCGTCCTCGATCAACTTTTTTTGGGATCCGCGTCCGGATCGGAGACCACGACGGGCCCCGCCTTGCGCAGCCGCAGGGCCGATCCGGTCGGGCACCAGGTCCGGGTGCGTTGGCGGCTGTAGCCGGCCTCGTGGAGCACCCTCCCGATGGTGAAGGTCGAGACGGCGGGGAGCCCGTCGGGGGCCGATCGCAACGCCTTCCGCAGCGTGTTCAGCGACCAGGAAGCGGTCCCGTCGGCCTCCGGGGTCGGCGTCCTGCGAACCTCGCGGAGGATGCGTTCTTGGGCCGCGGCGTCGTAGGTCGGCCGCCGGCCGCCGCCGTGTCGAGGAGTCAAGGCCGCCAGCCCCTCGACGTTGAACCGGGCGACCAGGTGCGAGACGGCGTCGCCGGAACGACGGCCGGCGATCCGGGCGGCCTGCTGGTAGTCGTCGCCATCGGAGACCGACAGCAAGGCCTTGGCCCTGGCGACTTCGGCCGCCGGCGCGGCCTGGGAGCGACTGAGCTGAACCAACTCCTGCCGCTCCGCATCGGTCAACTCGCGGAGCGGGTTCTTCTTGAGGCGGGACATGGCGGCCTCCTTGGTGCGAGAGGCCGTCGATCGTACCCAGGTCCGGCATTTATGGCCATGGTCGAGCCAAGTGACCCACTAGTACTCCGCCACTACGATAGTGATGGGTAGAGCCGGTGGAGTTTGATGCGGGCGTCGGCGGTGGTGAATCGCCATCGGGTCTCGACCCGGCGCTCGTTCCGCTCCTCCTCCCAGGCGGCTACTTCCCGCATCAACTCGTCCATCGACCCGATGCGGCGGTCGAGGCACTGGCGGGAGAGGACCGACAGCTCGATCTCGGCGACGTTCAGCCATGAGCCGTGCTTCGGCGCGTGGTGGATCTCCAGCCGCTCGGCGATCCGCCGGGCCTGTTCGGGCGGGAACGCCTCGTACAGGCTGGCGACCTTGTGGGTGTTCAGGTTGTCCATCACGAGCACGACCTTGTCGGCCTCCTCGTGGACGTCCTCCACCAGCCAGCGGACCACCTCGGCGCAGTCCTTCGCCGTCCGCTTCTCAGTGACTTTCACCGCCCGCCAGCCCAGCAACGGCTCCGTGACCATGAAGAGGTTGGCCGTGCCGTTGCGGACGTATTCGTAGTCGACCCGCTCGGGCCGGCCGGGGACCGCCGGGACCGGCAGGACCGTCTCTCCGATGAGTTGGCGGCTCGCCTCGTCGAGGCAGACCAACGGCCATTTCTCGTCGTAGGGCCGGTGGTAGACGTCCAGGACGTCCTCCATCGCCGCCACGAACTCGGCGTTCTTCTCGGGCGGGATGCACCACTGCTCCCTCAGGTGCGGCTTCAGTTCGCTTTTTTCAAGCGGCGGCGCACCGTCTCGTCGCAGACCGCCGGGACGACCTCCAACTCGACGAGCCTGTCGGCCAGGAGTTGCATCGTCCACGCCTTGCGGCCGCCCGGCGGCGGCGAGCACGCCAGGGCGATCAGCTTCGCCTCGGCCCGGCCGTCGAGCGTCCTAGGCCGGCTGGGCCGCTCCTGCGGCTTGCGGACCTCGAACTCGCCATGCGGCAAGGTTTGCCCCTGGCCACCCTCGATACCAAGTTGAAGGCGACGGCGGCCCTGGTGGGCGTCGCGGTGTACTCTCCCTGATGAATGTCGGAGGTGGCCGCGGCTGGATCGTCGACTAGCGAGGTTCAAGGCACGATCACGCTTGAGCCACGCCCTCCCTCGGGCGGCGACAAAGTCTCGCACGCCGCGAGGAGTCGCTCCGCGTAAGCGTCCGCGGCCAACCTCACCCAGAAAGGCTTGATCCGGAGGATCCACCACGTGAGCAGGAGGCCGCAAATCGCGACGGCGGAGACTGACGTGACGGTGGGTTTCGAGCCCCCGGTGTAGGCATGGAGGGCATTGCTCGCCGACGAGATGAGGCCGACGAGCGAATTGGCGATGCCGGTCGCCCTCATGCCCCACAAATTCCGGCGAAAGCCGTACGAGACGTTGGCATCGAAGACGAGCGGGAAGCGTTTCTTGTCACGGGTGGCCTCAAGGAGGTACCTCCCGCACGACTCGTAGGCCGCGTCTGCTTTCTCCGGTGCGTCGTCCTCGAGCGATGGCGAAGGCATGGGAACGTCCGGTAGCAGAGAACGAAGCTTCCGGTGATAACGAGCCTTCGTGTGGTTATCGATGGCCTGGTCGCGGTGCCGGAGCAGCCGGGTGGTCGGCTTCCCTCCCCACGAATCGAAGAGCTGGGGCTGCTTCTGCTTGCCCTGATCCCTCCCTAGCTGCACGAGGAGTAGCGAGAGGGCCGCGCTCATCCCGAGGCTGCCGAGGAGTTTCCAGGCCTCGGACTCCAGGGGAAGCCAAACCGCCACGGCCAGGACGGCCGGGAGAATAACGATGAGCAGCGGGGCGAGCCTGGCTCGGAAGTTGTACGTGTCGAGTTTGAGTTCCATGTTACTCCTCTCCGAGGCGAAGCCGTGGTCGAGAGTCGTCATCGGAAAGCACCGTCTGCCGCTTCACTCGATCAGGCGGGGGAGTTCCAGATAGCTTGCTCCACGCTGGAAGACGAACACCCTGATTTCCAGCTCAGCATTCGGATCGCCCCCGAGGATAAGGAGAATTGGCTCGGGACACGAATAAGAGTCGCTTGTTGATATTAATGACATTTGCTTAGTGTCGGTGGTGCTCGGCCCAGGCGATCCGTACGGATGGTAGTGCCATTCCCCCAGGTAGAACGAGCGGTCGAGCCTCCAAAGTCGTTCGATGAGCTGTTGGAGGCCTCGGACACCTCGCTTGAACCAAGTCGGGCCGCCCCTCGAATCCGGAGGCGGCCCGGTGACCTCGGTCACGATTGCACAGTCGTGACGTTCGCTATATCGCCCGGCGAGAATCCCACCCGTCTCCGACCGTTTGGCCTTTCGGCAGAGCGATGCCATGTGATCGACGGCGTCCGACGATATCCGAAAGCCGAAGCGTTGGTCCGTCGATCGGAAGAGCAACTCATTCATGAGCACCCTCCTCGATCACGCGGCGTATGCCCGAGAATCCGTCGTCGTACTGCTGCTCGAACACGGTGAGTCTCGAGCCCAACCCCAATGCCGGAAAGACGTGGTCGAGGTATTTCACGGCGGCGGCGCCGAGCAGCCAGACGTCGTCGGCGCGGGCCGGGAAAATCGGATGCCAGCACCCGGCACCCGGCCGGATCGGCTCCGAGTCGCGGGACTCGTCCTGTTCGCGTTCGAGCCAAGGTTGGATAGCCTTCCGATACTGCCCCGAGGGGAACGCTCCCGCCGTCGTCGTGTAGCAGAAGAGCCGCTTGGCGCCAAATCCGAGGGAGAGCGAAGCGAACCGCCTGGTACTGCCCCAGGGATAGCGAGCGAGTTCGTGCAGCACTCCGTCATCCGCGCTGCAGTCGATCACGAGGTCGCATGCCCGGAGCGATTCCCTGACGCTCGTCAATGCGGGCGGGAAGCGGCCGTCCAGGCTGTCCACCTCGACGTGGGGGTTCACCCCGCTCAGCCGGACCGCGAGGGCGTTCGCCTTGCTCTCGCGGAGCTCGGACATGAGCAGGGTGTGCCGGCAGAGGTTTCCCGCCTCTAGGTGGTCGTGATCCAAGACGGTCAATCGAGTCACCCCGGCACGGACGAGGAGCTCGGCGACCGTGGAGCCGAGGGCCCCTGCCCCGATAAGGAGGGCGTGGCTCGTCGCCAGCGTGCCGCTGAGCCGTCCTCGCGAGATGAGGCGGTCGCGGCTCCAATTCTCCGTCTCGACCCACTGGATCTCCTGCTCGTCCCGCAGGAGCTGCCGACGGTCCCTGAGCCACTGGCCTTGTCGCTGCGGCCGGAAACCTCTCCGCGTTTGGGATCCGTGCGACACCGTCGGGAGCTCGATGGCCTGCCAGTGCAGCTGGCTCACCGTCCCCCCGATCGCATTCGGGATGGGGAAGCCGATGAGCAAGCGGTGGGGCCGACCATCCCGCAACGTAGCCAGGAGCGGCTTCAGCAGCTGGTCGAGGTCGATTCCCTGCTGTTCGCAAGCGGCCCTCAGTTCACCCCAGGTCGCGGGAGCGCGCCACGGCTCAAGCACGGGAACGTCGGCGAGTCTCAGCCAGATGGCTGTATCTTCCGGTCGGCACTTAAATGGCGAGTTCAGCGGCCAACTCGGCCTCCAGAGTCGAACACCGCTCAAAGAGCAAAATTCGGTGACCGCGTAGACATCGCCCTTGCGACGCACGGGCGTAAGCTCCGCGGTGCCGATCTGCTGCTCGGTTGCTTGCCAAGCTCGGAACGATTCTCCGCCCTCATCGAAGGTCAGAAGCGTGCGCGAGTCGGCCGCACCGGGGAATTGGGGTAGCTCGAACGGGTCACCGGGTTGAACAAGAGTCCCGGCATCGGCGGCGCGGAGCCAATCGAGGGCGCGAGAAACCCGCCACCGGAGGCGGTTGTTGCTCTCGAAGGGTTCCGTGTTGAACCCGTGTCGGCCGAGCACGCGAAGGCCCGGATGCAGACAGATGTCGCCGTCACGCCAGGGGCGTTCCTTCGAGCCCGGCCCGTTGAAGTTCTGGTGAGGGAAGGTCGCGGCGAGACCTCCTTCCTTACTGGGGAAGAAGGTCAATGCCCCCCATGGGTACGAGGGACTGGCCGCAACGAACCAGTCGGTGGCGGCCGGAACGAGGTGGTTCGAAGCGGAGATCGTGAGGCGGCATCGGAGCACCCAGCGATGGAGCTGCTTGCTGTAGCTCCAATCGTCCAGGACCTCACACCCGGCGATCCCCTGGAGGGACCGGCGGGCCGCCCTGAGATTGAGAGGCGCGCGAGGGACCTCGGCCATTCACCCGAACCTCGACTCGCCGATCATGGTGGGCATGGTCCGGGGCGTGAAGCCTCCGCGGCTGCCTCCACCGCCACCGCCTCCGCCGCCCTTGTCGTCGTCCCCGTCCTCACTGAGCCCGTAGTGCGCAGCGAGCTTCCCCTCGTCGTTCTGGAGCTCGCCGTGCGTGTCGTCGCGGTAGATGTCGAAGATGAAGCTGTGACGGTCTTTCCCGGTGTGGAGCACGCTCTCCTCGCCGACCTTGTCGGCGTAGAGCTCGACCGCGTCCTCGTGCGGATGATCGTGCGGGCTCTCCTTCCGCGTGGGGGCCGAGATCACCACGTACTTCGGGTCGATGGCGTCGAGGTGCCCCGTGTACGGGTCGTCGTCCTCGCACTCGCGAAAGAACGTCCGCGAGCCGTGGTGTGAGGCGGCAAGGAGCGCCGAGCCGAGGCGGGTTTCGTGGTACATGATGTGTTCTTTGAAGGCGACATGGTCGGCGTCGCCCGGGATCATCGCCCACGTCCATTCCTTGCCGAACTTGATGCAGGCGCACTGCTCGTGAATGCGAGCCCGCCGCTGGTCGGCCTCCTCCTCGTTCACCTCGTCGGTGACGTATTCGGCCGGGGCGAGGATGTGGCACTGCGCCTCCCCGAGCACTTCCGACCCTCGGCTGCCCTGGAGAACCCGTTCGGCGTCGTTGCCGTTGGCCTTCTTGACCTTCTCGATGACGGCTACGAGATCCTCGTAGTAGGTGCCGTACTTCTTGCTCGGGATGTGCCCGGAGTGCCAGACCCGCTCGATAGTGACGACGTCGGAGAGCTCCTTAACGCCCTGCATGTGGTCGTCGTGCGGGTGGGTGTTCACGAAGGCATACAGGGCCTGGCCGTCGAGCAGGTCCTTCATCATGCGTGGTACATCGATACCCCGGCAGGTCCTGTCGAGGTTGATGTCCACGAGGAGAACGTCGTACGAATCGCCGTTCGCCGTGAAGACGACGGCGCTCGCCCCCTGACCGACATGGAGGATCCCGACCCGGACCAAGATATTCGTATCATTCGGCCAGAGCGTTTGCCTCGCCACGTTTTCTGCCATAGATCTTGTCCTCAAGCCCAGGCGGACGACATTGCACAGAGCCTTCCAACCCCATGCATTCTAGCACGGCGGGTGGACGGCCATCTTGGCTCATTCATGCACAGTATCTCTCTATTTACTGTGGGGGTCCACCCAAACCTTGCACCGAGCTACAGCCTTGGCAGCTCCTGGCCAGTACATCGTGCTCGCCAAGCCCCACGCCGTGCCTCGCCTCGCTCATTAGCTTGGAAGACCTCGCCGCCGCCGAAATCCAGGCCCGTCAGCCACCCTCCCCGACTGCAGTCGGTATCGAGGCAGACCAGGAACCCGAGGTCGAGGATCTCGCCATTCACCTGAGGGGTGTGCCCGCACACGACGGTCTTCCCGGAGCGATGCGGCCTCGCTTCCCGCGGATCGATGAACTTCCATTGGAGCGTCGTGTTCGACTGCCGGTCCATCGGCATGTCCGGGTCGCACGACGCGTGGACGAAAATGGCTTCGTCCGTCTCATGGAAGTCGCGGGCCTCGGCCTTGAGGAAGCGGACGTGCTCGCGGTCGATGAACTCGTCCCCGCCCCGGTAGGGATAGGACTTGAGCGTCTCCTCCCCGCCGAAGTTCAGCCAGCTTCGCAATTCCGATTCGGACTCGAGGGCGGCGAAAAGATACTCCTCATGGTTGCCGCGGACGAGGACGAGACGGCAGCGTCGCGACAGGTCGATGAGTTGC
Organism: Paludisphaera sp.; assembly: GCF_037189885.1. NCBI lineage: Bacteria > Pseudomonadati > Planctomycetota > Planctomycetia > Isosphaerales > Isosphaeraceae > Paludisphaera > Paludisphaera sp. The sequence continues at coordinate 144,902 of NZ_JBBCIR010000030.1, read as the reverse complement.
TGGACGACGCCCCGGCTGTCCGGACTGTAATCGATCACGTCGCCCAGGACGACGACGACGTCGTCGGCCCGGGGGTCGATGGCGTCGATGAGCGTCTTCAGGGCGACGGAACAACCGTGGACGTCGCCTACCGCGTAAAGTCGGCCTGGCATCGAGTCCTCCCGCCGGGGGGACGAACACCCCTCCGGCATGATCGTGTTACCCGATTCATGAGGGCTGTACGGCAAAGGTCGGGGCGTTCGTGGCCCACCGTCGTCGGAAGACGCGTTTCTGGGGATCCCTCCACGCCCGGCCTTCTCGGACGTCTTCCACCAGAACGCCATTCCGCCGCGTCGCTCATCCGCCGTTCCCGTTCGCCGAGAGCCACCGCCCGATGGACATGATCTGCAAGGGGCCTCGGTAGGCGACGAGCCGCTTCACGCCGACGGACTTCTCCACCGCGGGGGTGACGCCCGTTGCGTCCTCGACGGCGTCCCGAATGGCCTGGACGGACTTGGGGGAGCCCGACCAGACGACCTCTCGTTGATCGACCTCGCCCCCCGCTTGCAGGTGGCCCCGGGCGAAATCCGTGATGTACCTCGACACGATGGTTGGGACCGGCGGGTCGGGTTCGGCGCGGTCGGGCGGCTTGCCGTGCCCGCCGACCAGGGAGGCCACCAGGCGACTGTTCCCCACTTCCACGAGGATGCGGCGCCTGCCCCGCTGGCGGGCGTGATCGGAGCCCATCATCGCCAGCACGGAGACGAGGACGGACTCCCTGTCGATCGGACACCGGAGCCTGAGGACGTGCCGAGTGTTCGTCTTGATCGCCCCCCAGCAGAAGAGGACGCCCAGCACGTAGGCCACGTTCGGCGAGGGAGTCTCGAAGAACCGGGCGTCGACGGTCGTGTTTCGCAGGGTCCGCGCTTGGGCCTGCCTGTCGCGGCGGTGCGACGACCTGAGCCCGAACCTCCTCGCCAGCCCCGTCACCGAGTCCTCGCTCCGCCCAAGGACGGCGGCGAGTTGCTTGGGGCCTTCGCGTCCATACCGCTCCGCGACCATCGTGACTTCCGTCAAGTTCCAAATACGCCTTGGCATTATCGATCTCCGGGCCGAGGAACATCCCCCGTCGTCCACCGCCCATCGACCTGGAATCGAAATTCATTGTGGAATCATCGGGCCGGCCAGCCCCGCCTTCGATGAGTTGGGGACCATGTGCTCCCTGGGTCTTGAGAAGCTCGGCCCGAAAGGGGTCGGTCGGCCGCCCTCACCGAGCCCGGTTCCGGGCTTCCTCCATCCGTCCCAGGAAGAAAAGCCCCCGAGAACGATCAGGATCAGGACGATGGCCAGGACCACCACTCTCGAATAGGCGGCTACGACCCCGTCCGAGGTGATCAACCATGGTAAGCCACCGAAGACGAGCCATATCACGCTAAAAAGAATGGCCGCCGCGGCGAGCCTCTGTCTCAGCCCCGGGGGGGGCCGTAGTAGACGCCATCGCCGCGGAGTCGGGCCGGCTTCGCCTCGCGATCGTACTCCGGTGTTCCAGGCGTCCGCCGCCTCCTCGCCTTCTCTCGCATCTCACCGAGGTAGGCCTCCTGATGCTCGAGGGCTCGCCTCTTCGCCTCGTGCTCCGGGGTGCCTGGGATGCTCTCGAGTCGGATTCGTTCGTTCTCCTCGGCGATCATCCTCGCCAGTTGACGGTCGCGGTCGCAGTCCGTCATGCCCGGTGAACTCTCGCGTCTGGCTTCCTCGACCCTCTTGGCGATCAGGTCGGCCAGCTGCGAATCGCGATAGAACTCGGGCGTGCCCGGCGTCGCCGCACGACTGAGGTAGTCGTTTCCTCCCCGATCTTCCTGAGACATGGCCATCTCCAATCCCGCGTGGCGGGAACTCGACCGGACGCCCCTGTGGGAGCACTCGGTTTAACTCTCACGAACACCTCATCGACGCCCCCCACGGGCCCTCAGAGGTAGCGACCCGCCAGGTAATCGACGTAAGCCTCGTTGCCCCGCCGATTCTCGCTGAACATTCGTGCGATCAATTCCTGATACGTCAATGAAGAGAATTGCACGTCGTCGGCGTCCGTGTACCTCTTGAATCCGGCGATCTCGGCGTCGTGCTCGACGGCCTCGGTCCCGGGGACGCTGTTCCAGAGGTAGACCAGCCGGTAGCCCTCCTTCCCATAGCTCCGCTTGAGGCCGAGGATGTGCTTGATGAGTTGCGCGGCATTCAAGTAAGTGAACGGCCCGCCGATCGGTCGAATCCGCCTCGCGAGCTCGAGCAGGTGGGGGAGCCCGTCCCAGATATGGGCCATCTCCTCCTGGAGGTAGGGCGTTTTGATATAGCTCTCGCCGGAGCTGTACGGCTCCGTCAGCTTGCACTCGAACGCGGTCGCCCTGAGTCGCCCCCGCCCTTGGTAACCGATCTCGACGTCGAGGTTGGGGGGAATGGCGCCCGCCGCCTCCAGGATGTCGTCGATCGGGTGACGCACCTCGAAACGCAGGCTGCTCGCACGGGGAGATTGGATTCGACAGGCCCTGGCGATGGTCGAGATCCGGCCGGTCCGCTTCCAGTAGTGGAAGACGTTGACGGCGGCGGCGGACGACGACCGGAGGGAATACATGTGCCCCGGCCCTCCGCCGGGGCCGTGCAGCTCGTGGCCGTCGCCGGCCATGAACTCGGCGGCGGCTTCCTCCCCGAGGGGCTCGAAGAGGTTCTGGTCGAGGTGCTCGACGCGGCCCTGGTCGTTGAACGGGATTCCGCGGCTCGCCGCCCAGGCCCTCTGGCGAGCTACGCTGTAGCGGCTGGCGCTCATCGTCATGGGGGTCGCTCCTTCGCGAGCCCCTAATTCTCAACCTTGCCTCTGACAGCTTGAGGGTCAGTCGGCAATCGGATTTTCCCGGCCCGGGACGCCATCGTCGTCGAGCTACTTCGGACCCTGACCGGACATGTCGCTCGCGTGGAGGGCTTGCTTCAGCCGTCCCAAGGCGTCGATCATCTGCTCCGCCTCCGCCATCAACCTGCCGGCGGCTTGTAGAGAGAAATCCACAAGGGCTTCCGGGCTCGGATTCTTCCCCGGCCTGGAGGGTATTTGAGGCGCCTTGTAGCCAGGCCGGACGCGGTAGGAGCCGGCTTGATCGTCCCAGTAGTAGGGCACGCCGGCGAGTTCAAGGGTCTGGAGATCCCGGTAGACGGTCCGTTCGCTGCAGCCGAGCTCCTTGGCGAGGGATTGGGCGTTCCAACCGCCGCCCGGGGACTGGATCAGGCCCAGGAGGCGGAGGGCCCGCCCGATCCGCTCGCACTGACGGAGCCGCCGGTCGGCATCCGAACCCTTCTTCGCCATCCGCGGTATGACCTCCCGATCGAGACCTTCACGAAGGCCCCCGGGCTCCATACCCGGACCTTCGGCCGACCGTGCCCGCCGGTCTCCGGATTCGCGAGAGCGATCGTATCCAAGGGTTCTGCCAGCTTGAGGGACAGTGGCTGACCGGATTCCCCGAGGAAGCCGGTTCGATGGCCCCGAACGAACGGCCGCCCCCTCAGGAACATTGAGCGTCCTCGATGGGATGACGATCGACGCCCGATCCCCTCGGGGCCCGACTCAGCTTGAATTCGAGGTAACGACGGAGGTCTTCCGCCGCCTGGCGTTCCGCGCGGGTGAGGAAGGCGGCCCTTCCCTGGACGCACTTCATGATGTCGCCGAATGAAAGCTCCCCGACGAACGGGGACCTCGGCAGGTCGGCGAGCCGGTCCGCGTGCGGGATGGAACGCCTGAGGTGGTCCGGGTCGCGGTAGCGGCCGATCAGGGGGTGCCCCCCTTTCGGGGCGAGCAGGATCTGCACGAATTGCCTGGGCGGCGACTCGAACAGGGAACCACCTCGGTCGAAGTAGCCGCAGGCCAGCAGCCCCACGCGGATGTTCCTGAGGATCTGGTCCGCGGGGTAGCCATGCGCGCCGTCGCCATTCGTCGTGGTCCTGGCGACGTCGCTGCCGTACTTGGCTTCGATGAAGACGGTCGTCGGAGGGTTCTCGTAGGTTATGACGATATCCACCTGCGTCGAGCCCTCGGTCCAGGGGAGGAGCTCCCGGGGGTACGGGGGCATGTTCACCCAGGGCTCGATGGAGAGGTCCCGATGGAACTGTCGGCGGAACCGGCGGGTGCCCAGGGCGGTGTTGAGCAGGTCCGGCAGCCACCACCGGCTGTTCAGGACCCGGAGCGTCTGCACGATCTGCCCGGTGACGGCGTCCTCGGACGTCGGCCTGATGATGAGCGGGCAGCGGATCCGCCCCGACCTGGCCTCCTTGCAGAGGGCACCGCCCTTGCCGAGGATCTCCGTCAGCATCGGGCGATCTCCTCGTGGCGGGGGTGGATCGTCTCATCACGGGTCGATCGGCCGGTCCATTCCCGGCAGGGGCGATGGAACGGGCAGCCCGAGCAATTCAGGGGCGATTCCACGGGGTAGAAGATCTCGGCGTCGACGGCCCGTTCCACGACCTTGATTAGGTCGCCGAGCCTCCGGTAGTCGCTCGTCGTCCGGACGGCCTCGATCCTCTGGAGCCTGGGGACCTTCGTCTTCACCAGGACCGCGAATTCGACGGCCGGCTCCTCCCCGGCCGACTCGTGGAGGGCGTTCCCGTAGAACGTCGGCTGGAGCGACGTGGCCGCCTCGGATTCCGAGTAGGCCCGGCCCGAGGTCTTGATCTCGGTGATCAGGAGCGAACCGTCCTCACGGCGGGTGACCAGGTCGGCGACGACCAACACCGGCTTTTCCAGGTAGTCCCCGCGGGAGTCGGCGATGGGGGCCATCATCGGGCTCTCCACCGCGACGATGGTTCGAGGGGGCGGTTGTTCCAGATAGACATCCACGAGGGCCATGCCGCGGTCGCGACTGGCTCCGAGGGGCTTGCCCCCCGAGGCGACGACCCGGCCGTCACCGACCTGGCCGTCCCATGAATCGAGGTAGGCGTGGCGGACGGCCTCCGCCGGGGTGGGCCCTCCGGACTGGAGCTCGCGGTGATAGGCCGCCAGGGCCGAATGTACGGCCGATCCGAGGGCCTGGGCGTCGGTCACCCCCTTCCGGGGCAACTTCGCCACCCTTTCGAAGTAGTACTGGAGCGGGCACTTCAAATATTGGCTCACCGACGAGTACGACCAGTGCGGCCTGGCGACGACGGTCATCATAGGTCCTCCAAAGCAAAACGGGGACGGGGCCGTCGCCCATCCCCGGTGCGGGAAGTCGGATTCGATGCTCCGTTTCATCGTCGTGCCCGATCGTCCCCGGACTCCCCGGGGTTGAGGGCGTTGATGACCGCCCCGGCCTCCTTCTTGGTCAAGTCGTAGGGCGTGGAGCGTCTCCCGACGGCTTCCTCGATGAAGGCCTCGAGCTTCGGCCCGGAGATCTTCCGACGCCTGGCCAGCGTCGCGAGGAACTGCACCTGCTTGTTGGTGGCGGGTTCACCGTTCTGGGGCTGCTCGTCCCGACAGCCGTTGCGGGAGGGGCGGCCGACCGCCTCGGGGGCGGGAAGGCCGTTGGAATGGCCGTTCTTGCCGGATGGGTGGTCGGAATCCCGGGAGGCGATGGCGGAGTCGGACCGGTGGCGGTCGACCTGCTGGCTCAGGGCCTCGTCGGCGAGGTCGAACAATTCCTTGATCCTTTCGATCACGGCCTCGGGATCATCCGGGGTGGCGAAGATCTCCCCCTCCAGGTTCACGGAGAAGCCGTCGGAGCCGAAGTTCTCCGAGACCTTCCGGGAGAGCCCGACGTTGGCCTTCAGCATGCTTGGGTCCTCTGTCGTTTAAGTGATTCGAGCGTGATCTCACCAAACGAAGTACCCCGCCCGACGCCGCCGCACGCCGATGGCTCGGCACGCCGACGGGGACGGGCGGGGTTGCGGGAGCGGCTCAGTTATTGGCGGCCATGTCGAGGGCCAGGCGGAAGGCGTGCTGCTTCAGTCTGTTGCCCGAGCCGAACCAGGCGGACTCCAGGCGGTTGCCGCCCCGTTCCTGTTCGGAACGGCCCCGGGTCGATCGAAGATGGTCCACGAACTCGGTGACAGCGTTGAACGCGGCCCAACTGCTGTGTCGGATGGCCGGGATCTCCTGGCCCTTGCCCCCCTCGAACAGGCCGTGGAGGGTGTCGCGGACGTTGCGGGCGCGGCTGGCATTGCCGTCCTCGGGGTCGGGATAGAGGGCCTGGAAGTAGCGGCCCAGTTGGGCGGCCGAGGGGTGATGGCCGGCCAGGAAGTCGATCCGGATCTCCAGGTCGTCGTAGTAGCGGCGGGCCAGTCCGAGGACTTCCCGGGCTTCGCGGACCTTGGCGGGGAGGTCGCCCTGATGCCGAATCGAGATGCCTTCGCCCTTGCCGCTCCGGTCGGCCATGGCCAGCGTGTTGGCGCAGACGACCCGGATCGGGGTGAAGAAGACCCGGAGGGCCGATGAACCGTCGTGGGAATTCGAGAGGAGGATGAACTTGTCGGTCACGTCATCCGAGCCCTTGACCCGGATCTGCCCCGGCAGCTTGCCGAGGAGCCAGATCCGCTCTCCCCCGCGGAGGGCCCCCGCCGTGTGATAGCGGATGCCGCCGTCGGCGGCGACGGCGTCCAGGAATCCGAAGGCCTGGGCGTTCTGGACGGGGACGTAGGAGTTGCCCACCACCCCCAGGACGTCGTTGGTGTCGGCTCGGACGACCGCCTTCCTGGTCGTGACGGGGATGCCGTCCATGGTCGTCAGGCCGACCAGTCTGACGTCGTAGTCCAACCCGGCGGCGGCGATGGTCTCCCGGGCGGTGGCGGGAGCGTCGAGGTGACGTCCCAGGCCGTGCCAGGGGACCTCGCCGACGTACATCATCGCGGTGCGGCCGTTTACGGTGCAGAGTTCGTGGGCCATCGGGGTCCTCCTCGTGCGGAACATGCCGTCCCGCCGTGCGGGCAGGCTGACCGTTCCTCTAAAGGCAGTACCCTTGCGATGAGGGTCAAATCGGTCGGGCAGCGTGAGGAAGCCGAGAACGTCCAAGAGGTTAAGGTCTGCCTCCATGGCGTCGATGTACCGGAGGCCGAACAGGACTTCGGCAGCCGGGCGAAGCAGGCGGCGTCCGAGATGGCCTTCGGCCAGCAGGTGACCGTGCGGGAGGTTGACCGGGATCGCTACGGCCGCACCGTGGCCGAGGTCATCCTGCCGAATGGTCGGTCGCTGAACCGTGAACTGGTCGGGAATGGCTACGCTTGGTGGTACCGGAACTACGCCCCGGCTGACCGGGAGTTCGCGTCACTGGAGGGCGAGGCCAAGGCAGCGAAGCGCGGCCTGTGGGCTCAGCCCGGCGCCGTCCCCCCATCGGACTGGCGGAAGGGCGAGGGGGTACCCGTCTCGGCGGGGGTGGTGGGGAACCGCCGCAGCCACCTGTACCACGCCCCGAACTGCCGGGGTGCGGCCTCGATGAGCGAGAAGAACCGGGTTACCTTCGCCACGGCGGCCGAGGCCGAGGCAGCGGGGTACCGACTGGCGGGGGATTGCCGGTAGACAAAGTCGGACGACGAGAAGGTGAGCCAGATATCAAATCGCCTCAATCGAGATCGACATCGACGCCGCTCCATCCCTCGGGCGGATTGCTGAGGAGAATGGTGGTCCAAATCCTGCCATTAAAGGACGCGTCCAGCACGTAGATGTCTTCCAGATGATCCAGTAATTCAAGCGGGATGTGCTTGGCTTCCGTATGGCTTTGAGAAACCTCTCGCAGAGCGTCGACAGAGGGGACGACAAGCCAAGCTTCCCTAGGCGTGATCACCAACTCATCGGCATGCAAACGCCACTCCCGCTCCCATGTGAAATCGACTGGGGGTGTCCCACAAGGATTGTAAGTGACATGCCTCCATCCAATGGTCTCAGGCAAATTAGCATATTCGCTGTCTGGCTGATAGATTACAGGACGACCGCCCTGTTCAAACAACCAACTTTTTCTGACGATAATTCCAAATGGCGAATACTTTTATTTGTGCTGTGTCGGATTCAGGGTGATAGCCTGGAGGGCGTGCAAGGGGGCTTCGGTGAAACAAACGCAGCGATGCCTGCCCTTGATGTAACCGGTTCCACCAAGAAGCTTTGCTCCATTTAATATCGCTTGAAAATTATTGGCAGCATCGTCTCCCTTTGTAAAGTGCACAAGAAACTCACTGATGTCTATCCGATTCACTGCGGTCTCTCCTGTCAGGGTAAATTTCGCGATCAGTTTACTCTCGGTGCCTTGCCCCGCCCTTGAAAACTTCACGGCCGTGCCACTCCAGATGCTTGGGATCCGGCCGCCAGTGGGGATGCTGGGCATCCCGGATCGGCTTGCCGTGGTAGGCCAGTAGCGCCTCCTGGAACCCAGCCGTGCCGTTGGCCTGGTCGGAAACGAGCAACACCCCCTCCCGAATGGTGAATGCCCCCAGATCGAACGTCTTGTGATGCAGAACGCAGAGGGCGAGGCCGTTATCCTCGGACTCCGGCCCGCCCGCCTGATGCCAGCGGATGTGGGCAGCATCCAGCGCGATGGACACAGTGCCAAGCCGGACGTCGAACCCGCAGACGGCGCAGCGGTACTCGTAGGCCTTGAGCACCCGCTGGCGGAAGGCCGGGTCTCGTTTCCGCTTCGAAGAAACGGTTTCCAGCGTCAGCCCGACCGCGTTCAGGATGTCCGGATGAAGCGACTCAGGAAAGTGCCGCTCGAGGATTCGGCTGGCGATGGACGCGGCGAGGCTCGGGTCCGAAGAGAGGGCAGCCTGAACGTCTGGCGCAAACTCGGCCCGGACGTCGTGAGACCGCAGCTCGCCGATGCGGGGGATGTCGTCGCCGGTCTTGAGGGCGAGGCCAGGTGGGGCATGAACCGTCCAGACGCCGTCTCGCTGTAGCCGCCAGAACGGCTGCTCCGGATGGTCGGACTTCCGGGGCGGGCCGAACTCGCGCAGCAGGGCGGTGAGGTCTGGCTCAACCTGCCGGAACGTGACCTCCTTCTGGCCCGCCTGCCATCGGCCGAGGGCGTATAGGATGAGCAGCGGCTTGTGCGGGGCGCGCTGGTCGCCCTGCTTCCAGATGCTGAGGTCGTCGAAGCGTTCCAACATGGCGTCGCCTAGCATCGATCGACCTATCTCGAACGGCTAACGTCCACCAGTAAAGCGAAGCGAGGATTAAAGATTTTCGATAACAACAACAATCACATGCATAGCGCCTGATGGCATAATTACGGTACTCATGCGTCACCCGGAGAGGCGGGTGATTGTGTATATGACGTGTCAAAACCGATGCTTCCGTAATCGTGCTCGAAAGCGGCGCGGCTGAGATACTGGGTGTATAGGGTGAGGAGTGCTCCTGACCAGGGCTGATTCAATCGACGGATGCGGCGACAGTTGAAGCTGATGTGGGTGTCCTTACCCTTACGAGTCGGCGTGAACGGAATCCAGAGGTTGGGGCCGAACACCGCCCCGAACTCGGATGCCTTGATCGCATTGTTCAACTTCGGCTTATGCTGTTTGTCCACACCGGAACAAGCTTGTGTGATTTCGTGCCATCGATCCCCTGCACCCCGAAGTTTGACCCTAAGATTGTAATGATGGAGCCTCCAGCTAGGGATCAACCCGTCTGGGATCGTTCTGTCGAACGCGGCCAGCTCGGCCTTGCCGTCCTCGCGCATGACGCAAAGGTCAAGTATGGCCAGGTTGACTGGGCGGGCGGTTGCGAAATCTACATAGGCGTGCGCGCCGCTGGGATGATAGTAGTCAAGACGAGCCATGAGTCCGGGATCGTATTTGAATTGGCAAGCAGCGGAAGGCCCACCTGAATTGGCGGTCTCGCTGATGACCTCGAGCATCATGCCGTCTGAAATCCCGCGTTTGCGCTCCCCAGCTGGATCTTCGAAACGAACCATCATGTCGCACGGCTGGGCGATCAGGATGTAATGCTTCGCAGGTGCGCCGGGGCCCGGAACTATTTCAAAAATGTCGCCCAGATCGATCGGCGTGCAGTGCTTATTTAAGTACCCCGGATCTTCATAGAGCTCGATCTGCCGAATCTCCAGCGCTTTAGTCCCTTCCTGTTTTGGCGAAGGATCGAGGAGATTAGCCCCGGCGAGTTGCCTGATAGAATCCGACAGGTTTCGCAGATTCGTGTTAGTCTGAGCCAACTTGCGAGCTTCACGCCGCAGATACATGCCGAGGATGCGGAAGAGCGTGTCCGGCTCCCAGACGCCTTCGCGACGTGAGGACGCAAATACGATCTGCTCCATGTCGTAGATTGTGATCCCGGCAATCTGCTGCCTGGCGTGATCCAGGGCAGCCTGATAGACAGTCTCTGCTTCGGTACGTAGAGACTCGCACTGAGGATTCAGGAGAGTCAGCCGAAGCATCAGGATCAACCCACCGAAACAATCCTCGCTGAGCCGCTCCTTCGAGATGAGCATAAACCGAGACCGATTCAGGCCGTGCTGTGAGGCGAATCTGTTCCAGGTGTGGTGCTCCTCACTTATCGAGGGCTTCTGGGTAAGCAATGCACAACGTAGCGCCCTCGCTTCCTCATCCGGTATCCCCGACTGGAGAGCCTTCAGGATCTCGGTTCCGCCCTCTTCCGGGCCACTTTCCTTGGTATAGTCCTGGTCGATCAGAAGCAGAGTAAACTTTCCGTCGAACCGCGTGCCAACTAAGTCCTTGTGGGTCTCGCGCCATTGCTTCAGCGAGATCGTCTCAACCTCACACTCCGGGATCGATGAAAGGTGTTGGGCCAGACGAACCGCAAACGGAAGCTCAATGTCTCGATCGGCGGTAAGCTTCCTAAGTTCAGCATGAAGCGAAAGCCGCTCGTCGGCAGTCAGACTCCTCCAGGTCGCGCGGAGCCGATCGAGGCGGACGTCCTCTGGGAGCCCTTCCGGCACGGAGGTCAGGCCCGGAAGCGCCCTACAGTCGGCATCTTCCAGGACGGAGAAGTACTCCTCCGGAACGACTTGGCCGCTGTGATAGGCGAAGTCATCGTCTACCCAGATGATTCGCTTCACTCCAGCGTCTGATAGCAGCTTCGTGAGGGCGGCAACATATTCGCCGAGGGTCCGCTCGCCATCACCAAGAGGCGGCCCCTCTCCGGCCGCATCTCCTGCCGTGGCAGAATCAGGAGCTTGGGTGTGATTGACGTGCTGCTGATCGGGTTGGGCGTCGTTGTTAGGCATCGATGACACCGCTTAGGTCGATTTCGAAAACGTAGAGCCTACCGTGGCTGTTGCGGTCAGGCGCCAGCCCGATCCTACAACCCTCGCCTTCCAGCAACTGTGTCGAAATGAACATGCCGAGCCCCCGCCCTTGCCCCAGCGGCTTAGCTGTGACGAACGGCTCGAACAATGAAGCCTCGACGGAGGGGTCAATCCCCCGTCCGTTGTCCGCGATCTTAAGGAATGGCTTGTCGGTTGTGACCGTGATGACGCCAGAGGTAAGTCGTTTTGCCGCGATCTCTTGTTTGAGCCAGTATTCACTATTCAAAACGATGTTGTCGAAGACTTGCGTAAGTCGCCCACGGTTGATTTTGACCATGAACCCTTCGCCTTTGATCTCCATACGGATGCCTGCCGCATCAAGCCGTGGACGGTGATAGTCCTCCATGTCCCGGAGAAAGCTAGACAACTCAATCTCTTCTCTTTGATGCCGGACGTACTTGAGTGACGGTGCTAGGTGCTGAAGCTGTTTCCGCAAGGCGCCGACAGCTGTAGTGACGTGGGTGAGGTAGGAGGTCAGCATTCGACTAGTTGGGTGAACCTGCCCCTTGTCGATTTTTTGTCTGATCGTTTGAGTCCGTTGGGCGAGGCCATTCGCGATCTCAGCAATCTCGTGAGAGAGCGCCTCCGCTGTAAGGCCAAGCCCAACTGTCTCGTACATGTCGGCTAGTTGCGTCCGTAAGCTTTCCATCCGGCCGGTGACTTGCTCGCCGAGCTGGCGGATGCGCTCTACTTCCGCCGCGCCGCGCTCGACTTCCTCGCGAACGCTCTGAAATACCCCTACTACCGACTCGACCTCTCTCAGGGCATCCTGAACCTCTTGCGGCGCGTCCGCCTTGTCCTCATTGGCGTCTTTGATGGTCTCGACGCAATGAGTGAGCGCTGATTGCAGCGTACTGCCGACCGCCCTTAAACGATCTGTTCCAGCCGTAGCAGCCGCCAGCCTGGCGTGCATCTGCGTGGCAAGTTCCTCGGCAGATATTGGTGCCCCCGCTTGCTCACCCCCCTTTCTTTCATGCCGGAATTCGTTCCAGCTGCGACGAATCAGGTTTTGTGCATCACCAGAGAATTTCACAAACTCCTGCATTAATGAGTAGAACACCCTGTAATGCGGAGTGTCCGTGAATCCCTCTCGGTTTGTCGTCTCGAGCAGCTTCGGGTTGTCATGACCGGTAATGGCGACGAAGCCAATTGTGTTGGCTGGCTTCAAGCCGTACCATGACCGGCCACCAGTCCACTGCCTCCCCAGGCCGAGCCAGTCTTCCCCGACTCGAACGCCGAATCCATCACGATAAACACGGATCCCGTGAATACTATTGATGTATTCTCGAAATTCTCTTGCGCGACTAAAGATGTCAGTCGGTCTCGGTGCATCCTCTCCGAGATCAAAGCTATCGACTTCACCTCGGAACGGCCCGGGGTCCGCGAGAACTCCTTGGATCCTTGGAAGGCCGGGCATTTCCTCCAGTTTCTTATTGATTTGATATTCGACGAGCCATGGGGACTTACCCTTCTTGAACCCCATATCTTTTGCCCGCTTGTCGTTGAGCAAGTAACCTACGAAAGACGCTCCTTTGTCCCTCTCAATCAGTCGATTGAAAGCTTCTTGCTCCAGTGTGTTTGAAGGTGCGGGCCGTATGAAATCAAGCCTGGCTTTTCCGGAGATTCGGAAGGTTGTGCCGTCCGACTCAAAGGAGTATCTTAGTGTCGCCGCGCTGCGTACATCTTCGGAGATGTCAGCAAGTTGAAGCGGCACACCATCCACCGACACCGTCACGAAGAAGTCTCGGACCAATTGGAAAGGGGAAATCAGTCGCGAAAGCCCTGATTGGAGATTCTCTAGAGATTCTTTAGTCGTCCACTGATCCGAGTCCTTCAGGCCTGATACAAGAAGCAGCGTCCCTTTTTCGGGCCGTTCGATCGGGTTGAAATGAATGCCAATCTCATTCAAACTACGCCCAGTAGCAAAATCTGCCCAACTGAATGAAACCCGATAGCCGGTCTCTTCTGAGCCGGCTCCGTCTGGACGGGTGAGAATCTCAACATTCGTGCCGAGCCGTTGAGTGCAAAGCCTCCCGAGCCCCTTGTCGCCCAGCGGGGTGCGTCCCTTTGCAGTGAGCCGCCTCTCGGTCTTAAAGCCCCGCTTGTGAGAGCTCGAGATGTATAGCCACCCGTCCCGAATTCGGTCGCGGGTCATCCCCGTACCGTTATCTTCGATCATCAGGTAGCCTTTGGCGTCCGTGTAATAGAACCCTTCGCCTGGCTCTCCCTTTGTGTCGATTGTAACCTTGGCATACGTCGCATCTGCGTCGTAGCAGTTCTTCACCAGTTCGACGAGTGCCTGGACCACGTCGGTTACAAGCTGCTCGCCCAGTTGGAAGACCACCCAGGAGTCGATCTCGAAATGTAGTCCTGGTGAGTTGTCGGGCATCCCGGTTCCCTCCTTACTTCCGGAACACCAGCACGGATTCTGCCCGCATGGTATCGGTGACGCTGTTTTTGACTGCCATCCGCTTAGACACAATGCGTCGCCCAAGCTCGGCCACCTGCTGACAGCCCCTAGCTGTCAGCAGATCAGTCAGGATTCGATCGAGCGGAATACTCACCCCCCCGACGCGGCGATTTCCCACAGTCCAGACCAAATAGGCTCCGGGCCTCATTTCATCCAGGATCGGATTCAGGCAGCGATTGAGATCTCGACAGAAGATGCCAACCCGTTTTATCCGATCGCGAGGATATGTCTTGAGCGCCGACTCTACGCCGCGAAAGGCCGGTGATAGCGCGCTTAGCTCTCCAATAGGGTCCACGTTCCTTGCGAGCACACCGCCGAGACTCCTCGTATCGATCTCGTGCGTGCTCTTGAGCCAACCGCTATCCCAGTTCTCTACGATGTCTTCTCCATCGATCCAGTTCAGGGGGAGGTAGGAATACTGTCCGTACGGCACGGTTGACTTATTATCTCCATATGGGGGAGATGATATGAGCAGGTCGTGCCCTGAAGTGGGATTCGGGTTGTGCTGCTGCTTCGTGGCATCCCTTAAGCGGATCTGAATCGGATGTATGTAACGTCCTCTGGTGATCAGCGTGCTTTCTTTCAGGAGTGAGCATTGGGTTTCGAAGTGCCGGATGTTTCGCTCGACCGCTTCCTCGAAGATCTGCAACGGTGAAGGCCGGTGCGAGAGCAGATCCTGCTTCGATCGGAGATGGAGCTTGAAAGTCGACGTACGGGAGTTGCACGACAGACGGGCGGCTTCGGCTAGGGCTACCCAGAAGAAGCGTCGCGCCCAGATTGCCCCTTCGCTCCGTACCGCTCGCCGAATTCGTGACAGATCCACGGCCACATCCCGCCGAAACCATTTCTCGAGTCTTGGTAACTCGGTTTCCAACTCGGTTGACCGATCAGCGTCAACCTGCCTCATGATTTCGCGGAACTTCTTGGCCAATGCCGCCGGATAGAACGGACCAGCCTTCGTCAAGCACAAGAGAATCGCGAGAGGGTTGATGTCCCAACCGGTGAAACGAAAGCCGTGGATCATCGACTCGGTCAGGGTAGTACCCGAGCCGACGAACGGATCGAAGGCGCTCGTCACTCCAGGTCTAGCCGCGATGACCGCCCGAATCAGCTCCCCCTGCATCTGGGGAACCATCATTGCGGGATACTGAAAGAGGGCGTGGGCATGGCCGCGTCGGGAGTTGCCGCGAAAAGCCCAATACTCCCGGTCGGAGGCCGATAGGCCTTCCAGTCGGCTACGAAGCACCTGATCTGGGTTGACTCGGGTCTGGGTGAGAGCAGGCACGCAATCATGCTCCTTGAACAGGTCGAGGAGTCGACTCATCGACTCTGCTGGGCCGTGTCTGCCCCCTGAGTGAGTCCTCCTTGGTGCCGTGGCAGCTGCCAAAGGAGCCGCCGGATGAGCGGGAGCCCCCCGCCGACACGATACCGCCAAATCTAATATCTTACAGCCCAATCCGCCGGAGGCAACGGGTCGCCAATCCACGACCTCATGCAGATCTCGGGCAGTTGCCAGCTTCCACTCGACGACTCACCCATAGCTTACCCCACAGGAGGAAACCGGGTCGCCTTGGACGGCCGCGGGCGAATGATCTCACGACACAGGTTCAATTCACCTCGCCTCCAACCCCCGTCCTGATACTTCCCCGGTCCGGGCTAGTTCCATGATCGCGGCCCTGACGAAAGGCGACAGGTGGGGCCACTTTACGACAAGCTCACGAAGTGCCACGTCCGTGCAGGCAATGTGCAGGCAGGCCTCCCGGCTCTCGTCGCAAGTCGTTTTGGGAGAATCATTTGGAAAACCAAGGACATGGATGCAATTCCCGCGTCCCAAACTACAAACGCGAGTCCGGAGCAGGCTCCACACCGATGAAGACTGCTACCCGCCTCCAATGATCCACAACTTCAGTCGAGCGTGACGTAACCGCCCCGACCTGGCAGCATGGTCCTGGCCGATGATCCGCGCCCGGCGTCCAAGGTACGAAGGGGCGAGCCGGGGTTCGCCGGACGGTCCGATCAGGGTCATCGAGCGACGTTCGTCGTCCGACCAGGCGGAGACCCATGCGATCGGCCTCAGGACCCCGTCGGGCCCTCGACGGCCGAACTCGACGGCCCCGATTAGGCCCTCGTGACCCTTGCCGGGGGTTCCGGCTTTGGACCCGATGACGACGGCCTCGACGGTCAGCTCGGCCTTCCGCTTGAGCCAGAGGCGGGATCGCCCGCCGGGCTCGTAAGGTGAATCCATCCGCTTCCAGACGGTCCCCTCCCCCCCGGACTCGACGATGCGGTCGTGGACGGCGGCCTTGTCCGCGACGTACGTCGGGACGACCTCCAGGTGGGGATTGTCGGCGGCCTCCGCGGCTCGACGGAGCAACTCAAGCCGGTCGTAAAGCGGGAGGTGCGTGACGTCCCGGCCCAGGTGGGAGAGCAGGTCGAAGGCGTGGAACCGCAGGCGGGCCTGCTGGCGAGCTTGGATGAGCCGGGCCTTTTCGGGGCTGGCGGAGAGGACCGCGACGGCGGCCTGGAGGGGATGGGCCGTTATGGTTCTGCCGGTGTCGATCCCGGCGACGGGGCAGACGAGTTCGCCGTCCAGGACGGTCCCGGCCAGGCGATCGTAGCCGGCGGCGAGGTGGGGGAGGTTGGCCTGGAACTCCGACAGGCGGTAGCTGACCTGCGAGATCGTTCGGCCGGTGATCCGGACGCCGTCTCGCCCGACGTGCAGGAGGGCCCGGACGCCGTCCTTCTTCTCCTGGACGCACCAGGCTTTCTGATCCCGCTCGATGGCCGCCGCCTCGGCGGGTGCTAGGTCGTCCCACGACCCCAGGAGCATGGGCATGATCTGCGCGGGGAGAGGCTCATTGGGATGCCGAGACTTCCAGAAGTGATCGCGGAGGGCGGCCATGTACGGCCGCTTGCCGGCCCGCCCTCCAGGCGTCGAGACGGCGAGTTCGAGGGCGATGCATTCAGTTTTGAGTTCGGTCAGCGTTCGCATTCACGGCTCCTTTGATCCGGCAGCCCGTCGGCCTCCCGACGTACCCCGCTAGGGGGTGAGGACGCCGTGGCTTCGGCGAAGGCCACGACCCGAGGCGGGCGGCGACCTGCTTAAGGGGAGGCAGGGACGTACACTCGCCAAGTTGCGTCCGATTGCCTACCGCCCGCGGGCTCGGGCGGGCCACCGTCGCCCCGGAGGACGAGGGCCTCCAAGACATGCGGGAGGCTGGACCGGAGGATCCGCATGACCATCAGGTTCTGGCCGGCTGTCGACCCTGAGGGCGTGAAGCTCGAGTGCCGAGCGACATGTAGGCAGGCACGCGACTTCGCCGTCGCGGGTCGGCCAGATCCCGACGGTCGGGGATTCGGTCAGGGCGGCGGTGGCGCATCATGGCGGGCGCGTCTTGGGGTCTGGGGCAGGCGTAGAGGCGCGGTCGCGCGGGGGCCGCCGGGGAGAGCACGTCCAGACGCTCGCCTATGTAGTGGAGTCGGCGAAGTCGCCGGCCACGTGCGTGAGAAGCGGACGGACTCCCCCTCGGATTGGCCCGACGGCGAAGTCGTCCCAAAGGTCTAAATAATCAAATTTTGAGATATGTTCGCATGGAATGGGCACCATATTCCACATGCGTCTTGGTGGCGGCAAGGGACCCATCGAGCGTGTCCGAGACGCGCCAGGGAGGCGTGCGTGCCGGTCAGCCTGAGCGCGACTCTTTGCGGCCCAAGCCGGTGGAATCATCTCATCGGGGCCCTGCTCCAGAACCTTCGACCGCCGCAGCATCACCGCGCCGCCGTGTTTAGCCGCCTCTCCCGCGGCGGTACGGAAGGCTGCGAAGATGACCGGCGGCCCGGACCCGCATGGCGGGCGTGCCGGGCGGACGCTTCCCGATTCGACCTCGCCAGGCAGTCTCAAAACCTGGATTACGCGTCGTTTCATCCCCGTTCGACGGCGCCAGGCTAGCGATAACGGCTCGACATACAGGCTAAAGGAAGGATGGTCACGTCGAACGCAGTGCACGGGGGCCCTTGCGACCACCGTGTCAATATCAATACATATGGCGAAGGGGAAATCCACTGCATGGCCCGCGGCCGGGGGAGACGGACCTGGACCGTTTCAGGAGTGAGCCTGCCTGAACCGGGCCGTCGAGTTGCGGCGATGCGGGAGATGCGAGGATTTGGAGTGACTGACGAATTCGGTTGAAACGGCGGCCTGTTTCAATCACGATTTCTTCATCGAGTCTCGGCCCGCTCATGCCGATCCCATGACGTGGCAGCGCCGACGAGGCCGATTTTTTTAAATTAATCTGCATCACTTTCAAATTGTTTTTCACGGGAGACTGCATGCCGCCCCCTGATGATTCGGACAAGTTCAAGAATCGGACGCCGCAAGAAATCTTGGCCGACTTGCTCCTCGCCATCATGGCGGAGCGGCGAGGACAGTTTCTTGAAGGGACGCTCAAGAGATTGCATGAGATCGCCCGCGCCAAATGCCAAGCGGAACAGGAATGTCGGAAGCGCGCTGCTCTCGACCGGAGGAAAAGAGCCGCCGCCGATCCCCCATTGCCCTGGATGGGCGAGGGGGGCTTCCCACGCTTCCCAGCCGCCTTGGAGGAAGTCAGAGATATGCTGGACCGTCAGGGCATCCGTCTGACGATCACGGATGCGCCTCTACCGGCCCGGGTGACGATCCAACGAGTCCCCTCCTGAGTCGAGCGGCGATCCCGTTAAGGGGCCGTCGACGCCGCCGACTCCCTGGTATTCGACTTGACGCCTCGCGCCGTGTCGAGGCGGGAGGCTCCTCCCGGCTCTCGGGCCTGGAGATCCACCGGCCCGAGAGCCGATGGATCTTGAGCCCGGACGGACGGGCGGGCCGTCTCAGGGAGCGGTCCCCGCCGGCTCGACGGAAATCTCCACCCGGCCCGGGCTGATTTCCAGCTCCGAGAGGAGCCAGGTCCGTCCCGTCGGGAAGGTGGTGTCGGTGGCAGCGAGATCGTGCGTCCCAGGGAAGAAGGTCTCCCGCCAGGGCTTGGGGGCCTGCCACGAGAAGCATGGCCCGTGGATCTCGCACAGGTCGACGGACCGGTCGTCGCGGCGGGCCAGACGATCGAACTCGCCGATCAAATCACCCGACTCGCCGTCGCGGGCCGGACGGATGACGATCCGGCCGACGCCGGTCTCGGGGTGGGGGTCGGAGGCCTCCAGGGCGACGGCGTCGCCGGGACGCCACCCGGCGAGTTGGACGACCGAACGATCGAGGCGGACCTCGATCGGACCGTCGAGCTCGCCGATCATCTCGACGGCCAGGATCTCGTCGGCATTCCGGGCGGGATCCTGCTGGAGGTCGAGGTACCGACCGCTGGCCTGGACATCGATGCTGTTGGAATCGGGTTTCATGTTCATTCCTGATTTAAATGTCGAGGTCGAGTTCGGCGGAGCGTTGTGCTCGACCACCTCTCCCTGCGACTCCTACCTCGGTTCAAGGTGGTATTCTGGCGGGGATATCGCGGCTGCAACTCGCCGAAAGGTCTGATTGTGGTCGTGGCGCCTCTCGCCCGAGGCGGCACTTCGAGACCGTCTGGCGACTTCTTCAGCGGGGTGTATGGCTACGGGCTCGAAGGAGGCCGTCCCGAGGGGCGAGGACCGTCCCTGGGCGTTACGGACGAGGTGACACGTCGGCACCGAGCAGGCCGTCTTCTCGACTGTTCGCGGGGGGCGAGAGGTCTGGTGGCGTAAGCGGCCACAGAGAGCTGCATGCGGTCCGCTGTGCCGAGGGGGCGTGCTCGGATCGCCGCGACTGCTGAGACGCTCGGACAAATCCTCCGGAAACACGGCAGAAGGCTCATCGCACGGGGATCTTGTCCGAGCTTCTTGATGGGTTCGGTCGGGGTTAAGCTCCGAGGGCCGAGGGGGGGAAGGCTCTACCGTTTAGTCCAAAGGTCTTCGGCCGAAGCTCTGGCTCCCGTTCCGGCGGACGTCCCTCCCCCTTACGAAGGAGTTCAGGCCGAGCTGAGGTCGTCGCGCGGGGTGCTCCGCCGAGCTTCATGGTTGAAAAAGGCCCGAGTTTGCCGGCAAATTTGCTACCTCTGGTCTTACCTCGACGGCACGCCCCTGGATTTCAGCCGGCCTGCCAGTCGACGGACGACGACTTCGTCGAACCCTCCAACGGCCGGGGCCGGGGGGAGTGCCTCATCAGACTTTACCGACCTGGAAGACACCCGCGATGAAGATGGAAGCCTGGCGGATCGACTGCAACTGAAGTTCGCCCGCCTGGCGTCTTGGGATGCCTGGCTTCCAAGGAGTTCGCGACATCCCCAACCGGAAAGAATACGGCCTCGTCCACCGAACTTCTCTGGTTCGGCCAGCCCAACTTCCCGGGGCAGGGAAATCCAGGCCGACCATCGGCGGGACCGCTCCCGTGCAGGGGATGTGGTGTCGGGCCCCCGCTACGCAGGGTCGCGATGCCGGCGTTCCGGAGTGGAAGTCTGGTCTTCGGATGTAGTCGTGCCTGGGGACGCGCGACGAGTCGAAGGCAAGGAGAGGTGGCGGCCATGAGGATGGGATGGGGGATCGGGGTGGTCGAGTCCGGGTGGACCGGAGACGACGGGGGATACTAGGCGTTGAAGCCGATGAGCCGATGAGTCGGTGATTCGGTCCAACGACCCACCCTTCCCTCGGGGATGGCGGCCGGCGTCTCCCCGGATCGCTAGGTTCCTGGTTCGGGCGCGACTCCTTCGAGTCGAAGGGACGAAGAAAAAGATACCTTAAGTGTCCCCGGATAAGTCCTCGGGGGGCCGCGCCCTCGTCCGATCGTCGTCCAGGATTGCGTCGGCGATGCGGAAGGCCAACTCCTCGGCGCCGGCCGGGATCAGGCCGGTGATCTCCCCCCCGACCGGGGTGATGAGCGGAGGACGATGGAGACGGGGGGCACGGAGGGACATCGACCATCGGCGGATCGCCTCGGCGGCGTCGTCGGTGAGGGAGATGTCCGGCGACGGAAAGCGGTACTCGATGGCCGCGAGATGGGGAAGACGGGGGTCGGGGGATAGGACGACGGCGGGTCGCGAATGTCGGAGACACCAGGCCAAGTAGGCGTCGACGGCCGGATCGAAGGCGTGGGCCACCTTGAGGTAGCCCAATCGCCTCGCACGGTCCAGGTGCCCGGTGTGGGAGATGTTGCATCCGCCGGCCTCGCATGAGGGCGGGGTCAGTCTCCCGGGGGATCGCCCGACGCTAATAGATGGAGGGACCTCTCGACGTCCAGCATCAGCCCCAGGTCTGGCATGAACCCGAGGCCTCCATTCGGTGCGGCCCGGAGACGGTCCGTCCGACGTCGCTCGTTTTCTCGGCATAGGATCCGGACCCTCCGGGACAAGTCGGACTCGGACAGTTCCTCGGATGGCGTCTCGAGGAGGCGACGGATCTCGGGGCGGAGCGACGGCTGGGCGAGGACTTCTTCGACGAACCGACGGAGATTTCCCAGCCGGGCCGCCCAGGGGCCGCTAGATTGGGCCCTCTCGCGAGCTGGCATGATCACCTCGAGACCTTCCCCCGGGCCTGGGACGAGAGCCGGGGCATGGACTGCGGGGGGAAGGGCTCGGACTGGGCCATCAGCCGGACCAGGTAATGCGAGAGCCGCATCCGGCTCCTGATCGCGTTCTCGTGGACCCGGTTCCAGATCGGCTCCGGGACTCTGCGGACGTACAGGGGCCGGGTCAGCTCCGTATCCGGCCCGGTCGACTGCATGGGCGAGGTCGGCGTTTCGGTCGCGCTCATGTTCGTGGGATCTCGTAGCGGGGAGGGGATTCTCGGGTTTCGGTCGGGTCGTCGAGGGGCCGTCGTAAATTCCGGGGGGATCGAGTCGGGCCTCGCCGACGAGGGCGGCCAGG
This sequence comes from Paludisphaera sp., assembly GCF_037189885.1. Taxonomy (NCBI): domain Bacteria; kingdom Pseudomonadati; phylum Planctomycetota; class Planctomycetia; order Isosphaerales; family Isosphaeraceae; genus Paludisphaera; species Paludisphaera sp. The sequence continues at coordinate 123,312 of NZ_JBBCIR010000030.1, read as the reverse complement.
GCGGAGTCATAATCGAGGGACCAGGATCCCTCGGGGACGACGGGGACGGCCAGGCGGTAGGTGCGGGCGCGGCCGGGGCCGTTCGGGTTGTGCCATCGATCCTTGACCACCTGGAGTACCCCGTCGGACTTGGCGTCATCGATCCGCGCCTTGTAGTTCATGTGGTGGCAGCCGGGCCAGCGGCGGACGACCTGGCGGATCGCCGGGGCGGCGTCCCAGCCGGAGCCGTCCTCGGCGGGACGCCCGCGCCGCTTCGCGAAGGCCAGGAAGTGGAGGAGGAAGTGGGCCTTGGCCGGCCGGTCCGCCGGCGGCAGGGCGAGGACCCCGGGGCGGAGGGCCAGGAGCTCTTCGGGGGCGAATCGAGGGCGCGCGCCGGCGGCGTCGCTCGGGACGGCGACCCCGGGAGGCTTGGGGCCTCCCGGCGGGGTGGCGGCCGGGTGGTCGCGATGGTCGGCGTACCAGCGGCACATCCGGTCGACGTGCCTCGCGACCCGGTCGGTGCCGCGGGCCAGGTCGCGGGCGACGTCCTCGCTCTCGTGGCGGGGGTCCAGGGCCCACGCGGCGAGGATCCCGGCCGCCTCCTCGGCGTCATGGCCGCGGAACCAGACCAGGTGGGCGGCCAGGTGCTTGAGCGCGGCGGTGCGGGTGCCGGGCAGGCGGATGCCCAGGGCCATCAGCTCCTCGGCCTCCCGCGCGGACCCGGGGCCTCGGTCGACGAGCCGGCGGTAGCGTTCGACGGCGTCTTCGGAGGGGGGATGGGGGGCCGGTGCGTGCCGCTGTCGGCGGGTTGGCCGGGAGGGGACGTCGCCGCGGGCGGCGGGGGTGGGGGTTGGAGTCGGGACGGGGACGGGGGCGTCACGGGCCCGCGCCTCGCGGACATTCAGGATGCGGCGGGATTGCCGCTCGCGGTGGCGGTCCAGGTTGTCGTACAAGTCTTGGAGCGAGTGCCGGCGGATGCGGCCGTTGGCGTAGTCGTCGATGAACTGGACCCACGCCCCCGGGTCGTGGGGGCGGCCGGGGATGTGGCCGAAGGGGAGCCGGCGGGCGTGGGTGGCGGAGGGGAAGAACTCCACCTGGCCGGGGACGTGGCGGAGGCCGGCGGCCTCGAAGAGCATGCGGTACTGGTGCAGGAAATAAGGCCGGTCGAAGAAGAGGTCGTACCATCGGCCGCCCGAGGGGGTCGGGTGCCGGACGACCTGGCGGGGGTCGTCGGGGTCGAGCCCCAGGCGGCGGATGGCGGTCTCGACCTGGCGGCGCCGTTCGCCGAAGGGCGGCTTGGGCCGGGGCGGCCTGATCCGGTCGAGGAGCCGGGCCCGGTCGCGCTCGTCGACGCGGGTCAGGTCGTACTTGTCGGCCAGGACCTGTTCCCTGGTCCGGTCGGCGTCGACGTCTAAGCCGGCGTAACAACTCGTATCGAAGCTCCGGGTTCCGACCCACTGGGGCGGAACGGTCGGGACGCGGGCGCCCAGGAGGTGGCGGACGACGTGCTCGGCGTAGAGCTTGCCCCGGAGGGCGGTCCAGGCGCGGGGGCCCTGGCCGACCCGCGTGACGACGCCGCCGGTGCGGCGGAAGGCGTATAGGTTCATCAGGTCGACCAGGCGGGTTTTGGTCGCCTCGGGCGGGGAATCGGGATCCAGGAGGCGGAGCTTCTCGTCGAGGGTGAAGCGACGCTTGGGCCGGCCGGACCGCGTGCGGGGAATGTCGTCGGGCGGGGCTGGGTCCGAGGCCGGGGGGGAGAGCGCCAGGGGTGCGAGCGTCGCGGGGAGGTCGGGCATGGTCGGGCTCCGAGGTGGGGGACGTTTCCGATGTCGTCCCTACCCCGGCGCGGACGGGATATCTGGCTGGATCCTTGACCAGGCGCGGGATCGATGGGCGATGGCCGTTCCGGCTCGACACATCGCCGGTATGTTGCCTTGGGCGACCGGTCTCCGACCGATTCCGGGAAGAGAGAAAAGATACTTAATGTGTCCTGGCTTTTGGGGCGGGGCGATTCATCGGCGGAATCCGCCCAGGGAGGCGGAGATCAGGAGGTTCTGAAGCCATTCGTCGCGATAGCGATGCTCGTTGAGCCGCTCGGCCGGGCATCTCCGGCCGTCGTTCTTCCGCGTCACGGCGGGGTGATATGGCCTGAAGTTGTAGAGCAACGCCCAGGCCCGGCAGTGGAGGTCGCGGGCTTCGGCTCCACCCTGCAGGTGTCGGCCGTCGTCGAAGTAGCGGTTCATCGAACGCATCACCCGGTCGAGCATGTTGCTGGCGCGGTGGCCGCCGGGGTGCGAATAGGCCGCGGCGTACTCCCGCGACCGGCCGCGTAGCTCCTCGACCTGCTCCAAGAGCCACGTCGACATCCCCTGTCGTCGGGCCCACCCACGGAGCCGCCGAAGTCGTTGGGAGAAGGCCCCGCGAGACAGCGCGTGATACGACTCCCAGGCCCGCCTCGACATTTCGTGGAGCGACTGCTTGAGCTTGCCCCGACTGCGGATGTTCAGCCAGCCGTGGAGGAAGCAGCTGAGCGGGCCGATCAGCGGAAACAAAGCGAGCCATGCCTTATGCGTCAAGGCCCAGCCGTCGACGCTCGCCGTCCGTGGGCGGTAGTCGGGCCGCACGTCCCGGGCCCCGCTCGCGAATACGCCGCAGGCCGCTCGCAAGTCCTCGGCGCCGGCGGTTCGGGCCAGGGCGGCTCCCAGGCAGCAACCCTCGGCCACGGTCGTGGCGACGTAGTTCTTGGATCCGTCGCGGGGCTGATGGTGCTCGTCGGCCAGCAGGTGTTCCGGCAACTCGGCCCGCCGGGCGGTGGTCCCCACGACGCTGTTGCGCTCAGGGGCGACCTCAAGGCGATACCAAAACTTGACGCCCCGGCCAAAGACCCGGGCCGACGCCCAGGACGGCACGCCGAAGTCCAGCTGGAACAGCGGGCCGCAGGCCTCGTCGGCATAGCCGACCATGTACGGCAGGACGAAGCAGGGCCGGACGGAGAAGGAGCCGCCCGACTTGCACCGGACGCGGCGCAGGCGGACGCCCAACTTGACGGACGTGTGGTCGTCCTTCAGGCGATAGCCTTCGGCAAACGCCCGCGGGAAGAGTTCCGGGCTGTCGGGGTAAACCTCGTCGAGCCAGCCGCGGAACCGCCCGGGGTCGTCGACGAGGTCCCGATAGACGCTTTGGTCGACGGGCAGGCAGATGGTAGAACAAGATCGGGCCAAGAGTCACCTCCGCGCCGTGCGGGTTTCACCAATGGTGACTCTTGACCCTCCTCCTGCCTCGTCGCCATCCCATTCCATCCCCAGGGACTCCCCGCCCCAAACTCCGAGACGGTCAAGATTCTTCTACCTCGAGATCGGGGGCTCACTCCCCCCTGGGGCCCGGACGCTCTCCGGGCTGAGCCCCAGTTTCCGGGACGGTGGTCCCTTGCGTATGGGTTCGTGGCCGTCCGAGGGCGGCATGGCTTTGACGCGGGCTCGCGCGGGTCGTCGGGTGGAGCGACCGGCCCCTCGATTCAGCCGCCTCGTGGCGGCCGGCGGGAAGGTGGGCTCAGGCGACTGGGATGGGCCGGGCGCCGTCGAGCACAAGCGTGCCCGAGAAGACGAGCATCGGGTCCGCGGGGGGGTTGGCCTCCCGCTACGGCCCGCCTGCGCGTCCCCCCACCCAGGACCTGGTCTAGTTGATCGTCGACAGGTTCTCAGGCAAACCGCCCGCCGAGTCCACCCACACTCCTCGGACGGCCCAGACTGTCGCTCTCCCGAGCCGCGAGTGCGCGGGCGGAGGTCACAGGTCGACCGGCCCCTGACTTGCTCGACGTCGGGCTGCCGCACCGCTCGCCCTTCGTGGCGCGGGAGGACGGGACTTCAGGTGGTCGGCGAGCCGCTTCAGCGACTTGGCGGCGCGGGGGGCGATCCACTTCCAATTCGAGTCCGGGTAGCGTCGGCCGCGGCCGACGACGCGGTCGACGGCATCGGCCAGCTCGCGGACGAGGCGGGCCTGGTTGGATTTCAGGTTCATCGCGATGACGGTTCGATCTCCGCCCTCCTTGACGAGCCCGCCATGTTTCTCGACGAAATCGCGGAGATCCTGGCCCAGCGGCGGGTTGTCCAGCCGGAGCAGCAGCGTGTCGCCGGCGCAGGCGACCGTCACGCTGATCTCGCAGAACCGTTTATAGACGTCGGATCCATTCCGGTCGTCGATGCGGATGCTGATCTTGCGGTCAGGGTCGCGGTGGTCGTCGGGCGGACGCCCGTAGGCGTCCAGGAGGAAGTCGGCCAGGGATTGAATTGAAGCGTTCGGCATGTTGATCGTCCTGTGCGTTTGCGGCCGGGCCGGTGAGGCCGGGGCCGCGGGGCCTGTCTTGCTGGAAAAGCCTGGAAGGAGACCGGGCGGGGTCAGCCTACCTCGCACCTGACCACAAGTCTGTCGACGTCCTCGAGCCTCGACAAGCCGGCCTGAATGCGAGAGAGGTATCCGTTCGCCGCGCCCAGAATCGCCGCGGCCAGCGTGATCCGGTAGTCTGCGAGGAGGACCGACCAGTACCACATGAGCTCGACGACGTCGGGCAACATCTGGGGCGGCGTGGGCGGGGGAGAGACCTCGCCGGGGTCGATCTCGAAGATCGACGCCTCGAGGCCCAGGCCGTCCCTGAAGGCCCGCTCCACGTCGGCCCCGGCCCGGGCCAGTCGATCCCGGTGATCGCTGAACCGAGCTGCCTGGTAGTGGTCGAAGTGCAGTGCGTTCTCTCCCTCGATCGCCGTGAGTTCGGATGCCAGCCGGTTCAAGAGCCTGGCCGCCCGTATGGGCGAGTGCTGAGGGGGCGTGAGCACCGCGAAGAGCGCGTCGTCTGCCGAGGCCATTTCTACTTCTCCCGATCGATGGCGGGTCATCGGCCGGCAGCCAGGACCCGCGCATAATCCAAGGTGTCCGGCCCGCGGCGCCGCTCGCACCGACTCGGACCTCGCAAGGAGGGGCCAAGATGCAAAATGGCACGGGCGCAGGGCAGAACGGCGAGACGCTAATGCCATCGTTAAAATACTTTACGTCATTCGCGGCGGCATAATCACGAATGCAAAGCAAGCACATCAGTTGCATATGGCCGGCGGCAGGGATCGTGCGCTACTCGTCGATCGCCGTGACCTCCGTCAGACCGTTGTCGCATCGCGTCAAGTAGCCGCGCAGGCGGCCGGATTGGAGCAGTGCGTGATACTCGCTCATCCCATGCTCGGGGAAGAGCACCTTGAAGGCGCGGCTGACGCGCGATTGGTCGACCCCCATCTCCTTGGCAATCTGCTTCTGCAGCAGGGGTTCCGCGGCGGAGTCTCGATTGCGCGTGGAATGGTGATTTCTCAGGATCAGGAGCAGCATCGCGGCGTCGATACTCTTATGGGACGGGCGTGGGCCCTTCTTCGCCGATAGGCGACGCCCCCGCCTCGCGGCCTTCGGTCGCGGCGAATCGAGCCGGGCGAGTTCGTCCTGCGCGTCGCGCTTGAGCGACCGATATTCCGGCGATCCGAGGACGCCGGGGGATCCGAGGAGGTTCTGGGGCGGGTTGAGGAAGTACATCAGGGCCTGATGGGCCGTCTCCGCCCGGTATGGATTCAGGCCCTGGACGGCGACCGGGGTCCTGACGAATCGGAGTCGGACCAGCGCATCCAGGTGGGTACGGATCCCCTCGTAGGCCCGTTCGAGCGGCCCGCTCCGGAGGTCGCGATAGGCGGGGCACCAACCGGTGTGGCCATACTCCTCGATGAACCGCTCGGCCTGCTCGACCTCCGACCAGAAGGCGCCGAAGGCGTCGCTCATTTCGGGATTCATTGGCGTCGGTCTCGCGGGGAAGGAAGGCTGGCGGGGATGAGTGTTCCCGGGACGGTCATGTGACATGGACGCGGCTGGTACGACGTCGCATCAGGAGGCGGCGGCGGCCGGCCTCGGCTCGAAGCCCAGCCCGCATCCCCGGGCCGGCCGCCATCGAGGATCAGGCCAGGAGGAGGTCGTCCCAGGGCAGGTCGTCGCGCCGACGTTCCTGCATGAGGTCCTCCAGCGGCGGGCCGTCGTAGTCGTCCTCGGTCCAGGCCGGGGCGTTGGAGGTCCGCTCGGCGAGGACCGCCTTGGCGTCCAGGTGGTAGAACCCCTGGCGGCTTCGGCGGTCGAGGAAGTCGCGCCTCGTCGTGTACTTCTTGCGGTGCTCGTCCCGGCCCAGGAGCTTGCCCGCCTCGAAGAGCGCGCGGCCGATGGTCTTCTCGCCGAAGGCCAGGTGCTGGCCCATGTCCCGCGCGAACTTCTGGAGCTCGGCGAAGGTCGCCTGGGGGATGAGGTACAAGCTGTCGCCGAGGATCCAGCCGACGCGCCGCCCCTGCGGCCAGTGGGCGAGGCGCGACTCCTCGGCGTCTTCCCCTAACTCCGGCCCCTCTCCGTCGCCCACGCCCCGCTCCTCCGCTCCCCCGGCCCCGGGCCCGTCCGATGCGGCGGCCGGCAGGCGCTTCTCCTGCCATCCCCACGCCTCGGGCGACTTGGCGGGGGACTTCCCGTCGGGGCCGGTCACGTGGACCCGGCCGCTGAGCAGTGCCGCGGAGAGCAGCGCGATGTATTGCTCCACCGGGTCGTTCTCGGCCTGCTGCAGGTTCTGCTCCTGGATCAGATAGCCGACGGCCTGGCCGAGTCGCCTCCAGAGGATGTGATACTCGCGTTCGTCGATCGCGCCCGCCGCCTCGGCGAACTCCAGGAAGACCTCGAACCTCGCCAGGAGATCGGCGACGGTTGTGGCCGTCCGCGGGTGCTTGCAACGTCCGCCGGCCCAGTAGTAACTCCGGATCTTATGCATCCTCGACCGGAATCCCGACCGGACCGCGTCCAGCTGGGGCGCGAGCCAGCGGATGTAGGCCGCCATGGCGGCGGCGTAGACCCCGTCGTCGGCGTCCCTCTGGCAGGCCCTGAGTCGCTTCCCATGGCTCGGGTCGAGCAGGTCGACGCCCCGGAAGTCGAGCCGGAGCATGCGCGCCACCAGGGACTGGCCGTCCGGCGTGGCTTCCGCCGTGGAGTAGATCACCCCGCGCGGCGGCCGGGGCGGCCTCGACGACCCGTCGCGACCGCTGCGGCCCCGGCCGCTGCCGTTGCCCTGGGCCCTCATGACACGGTCGGCCTCGCGCTGCGACCGCTCGACGTCCGCCTTCGACCCCTTCGGCACCCAGTCGTCGAGGACCAGCAGCGCGTCCTTGGCGAGAAAGGCGAGCGTCTCGTTGTAGTTGGCGGTCGACGTCCAGGAGCCCGGCAGGTTCTCGTGATTCATCCGCCGCCCCCAGTGCTGCTGGAGCAGGCCGGCGAGCACGGACTTTCCCCGGCCGGTCGAGCCGTCGGCCCAGCCGCCGAAGCGGGCGTCGCCGAGCACGGCGCCCCAGGCGAGGGCGTAGGCGGGCATCGCGACGTGGTCGGGCGCGAGGCGCGTGAGCCGGAGGCTGGCCCTGACCGCTTTCCTCAAGGCCTGCCCCGTAGGCGGTTCGGGCAGTTCGTAATCGGTCAGCGGTGGCTGCAGCCGCACGCCCACGCCCACGGCCGTGGTAACACCGCCAGGGGATGGGCCCTTGGGCCCCGGCCCTTGCAAATCCTTGGATGACAGTGGATTGGCCGTGGGCCCATCACGGAAAACCTGGATCGCGCCGGTCCCGGCGTCCGGGCCGATGGCTCCACCGGCATGGAGGTAGAAGTGCTCGCCGCCGATCTCCACCCAGCCGATATGCGTGAAGAGCCGGGCCTCCCGGATGTCCCGGAGCGAAAGGCGCTGGATCGCCTCCCGGGCCAGGTCCCGGGCCTCGCGGCCGGCGGCGAGGACGGCGCGGGCGCCAAGCATGGGGGCGACCCATTCCATGCCCACGAAGTCCTCGGCCCGCACGAGGACGCTCCTGGCCTCGCCTTCGACGACCGCCTCGACCTCGAACTCTCGGTGCTCCTCGACTCCGTCCGAGACGATGAACTCGGTCGCGATGCGCGCGGTGAAGTTGGCGAGCTGCCTCGCGGTCTCCCCGTCCCTGTGGCGGATGCGCTGGAAGAGCCCGTCGGGCCCGGCGAAGAACCGCGGTGCGTCCTCGTCGGCGTCGTCGCCCCGGGCAGCGGGCGCGACGTCCACGTCAGGGAGGGCCATCAGCTCATCGACCGAGCGGCCCGCGGCCAGGAAATCGTCGAGCCCGACCTTCTGCCCGCCCGGGCCGGCCGCGAGCCCGAGCACGCGGACCGCCGCGCCTCGCGCCTCGAGGCGACGCTTGAGGCGGGCGGCTGCGGCGCGGACCTGGGGATTGAGGGCGACGTCCGAGTCGAAGACGATGCAAGCGGGCCGGCCGTCGAGCGGGATGCGATCCCAGAACTCCTCGTGGGCCTCTTCCTTCGGCCCCCAGACGCCGATCAACCCGAGGCAGCAGAGCCCCCGGCTGATGGCCGAGTCGGCCTTGCGTATGCCCTCGGTGACGAACAGCGGCACCGACGCATCCAGGGCCTCCGCGCGGATGCGGGGCAGCACGTCGATCGCGAGGCGGGAGCCGGCGGGCGTCTCGTACTTGATCGCCTTGCCGTCCTTGTAACGCGGACTATCGGGCCGGACCTGGAAGGTAGGCTTCCCGTCGAGGTCATGGGAAGGCACCAGGAGGGCGGGGGCGAGGAGGCCGCTGAGGTCGCGGCTGAAGCCGAGCCGGCGGAGTTCCGCGGGGCTCTCGACGGTCCGATAGCCCCGCTCCGCGATGACGTCTACGGAGATGGACGATGCTTCGAGCAACCGTCGATGGGCTTCGGAGAGATGAACGGGACGAGACTCGTCGGTGGGCATGAGACTGGTTCCTCCTGTTGCGGACTCGATGCGATGTCGGGGGATGTGGATGCAGCGGGGAGGTCGGACTAGACGCCGGGACGCCGGCGCCTCGAAGATCTCGTGGAACGTGTGAGGGTGGCTCACGAGCCATGGTCGTGCGGGAGCCGGCCGGCCGCCGGTCGTTGCTGGGGCGCGTAGCCCGGCCGCCCGGCGCCGGGTAAGCAGCGATCCGGGAGCGATGACGGGAGCTGGATGTCAGAGGCCGTTGCGCTCAAGCTCACAACGGACTCGGCGACGCCGCTCGGCGAGGTTCGAAGCGGGCGCGGCCGTGGGGGGAGCCGCGTCGCGTCCGGATGTTTCGCCAGGCGAAGCACGCCGGTCGAGCTCGGACATCCGGCGGATGAAGGATTCGAGGCTCGCCATCGACGTGAAACGCTGGTTGCCGATGCGGACGCATCCCAGCACGACGCCCCGATAGCCGGTCGTCCACCAGCGGTGGACGGTCGCGACGTGCAGCTTCCGGCCGCGCCGTCGGCGAGGCAGGATCTCCGTCACGTCGCGTGCGGAGAGGAGCCGATCGGGGGCCGGCGAAGTCCGGGCGTCCGGTTCACGAGGGTCGATGAGCGCGGATAGGGGCGGGGTCCCCGTTTCGGGGATGGGTTCGCTGAACATGGGCGGATTCTCTTCGCGACGCCGGGGGCGGGAAGAGTATCTTGCACGGCGATGGGATGGCCCGATCGGACGCCCCGTCGCGGCAAGACCCTCCCCGCGTCCCCGTTAAGGGGTGGTGGGGGAATTGGGTCATGCCGTGCCAGCGATTGGGGCATCGCCGCGACGCGGCTCCCACTGGGCGACGATCTCGTCGCCCTCGGGCAGCGACCGCCTTGGCAACCGCGTCGATCCGACTCGACGGGATTCCACGCGCGAATCCTCGGGCCGGCCCGGAAGGTCCGTTCCCGACGCGTTACAACGGTCCAGTTGAGAGGTCGATTTGGGAGGATGCCCGCCGAAATCGGGACGAAGGAAAGTTTCCCGTCGACCTCGCCAGTCATCTTCGGGAGGGCCCGTCGATTCGTCAAGCACAAATCCGGATCGGCGTGGTCAGCTGACGTCCCGAGTGGTTCGCTGTCCCGAAGATCAGGATACGGTCGAAGAGCGGAGAGGGGACCCGGCTGGTTTGCCCGCCATGGGGAGCGTCGCCATCGACCGATCGACTACGGGGGGCTGGATGGCAAATCGGGAACGCTCGGCATCCCGGCCTTCCAGGTCCCGCAGCTCGTCGCCTTGGCAGGGGTTTTGAACTACAGGCCGCCGACGGGCTCGGTTCAGCGCATGAATTAGTCAAGAAACATCGCCGATGCCGAATGGGCGTTCGTCGCGCCTTGCCTCCCCCTGCTCCCCGGGTACGCCGCCCCGCGCGTCCTCGGCCTCGGAGACGCCCTCGACGCGGTCCGCTGGATCGTGCGGAGCGGGGTGCCGTGGCGGGCTCTGTCCATCGGATCCCCCCTGGCGTAAGGTCTACCTGAGGACGAGGACGCGGCGCTGGCTGGCAGCCGGCCGCTTCGAGGCGATAATCCACGACCTCCGCGCCCTGCCACGGATGGCCGGAGGCCGCGACGCCGAGCCGACGGCCTAGGAGCGCAAGCGGGAGTCCAAGATCCATGTCGCCCTGGACACGGCGGGGCAGATTCTGGCGCCGCGCGTCTCGCAGGACGACGAGCAGGATCAGCCCACGTCGGCGCGCTTTGCCAGGCGGTCCAGCGGGCGGGCGGCCAGTCGGTGGAGGTCGCGTTCGTCGACCAGGGCCACACCGGGGACGACGCCGAGGCCGACGCGGCGAGCGAGGGGATCCACGTGGAGGTGGTCAAGCTGCCGGAGGCGAAGCGGGGCTTCGTCCTGCTGCCGCGGCGCTGGGTGGTCGAGCGTACGTTCGGCTGGGCCTCGCGGTTCCGCCGCCTGGCGAAGGCTTACGAGCGGCTCCAGTCCGTCCCGGCGGGCATGCACTACGTCGCCTTCGGCCTGCTCATGCTCCAGAAGGCGAAGACGCACCTCCCCTGCATATCACACCATCCTTTAAGTCTCGATCCTTCGATACGAGATAGCACAAATGAAGGCCTGAATTCGGGGGGCATGTGGGGAAGACTCGCGGCACTTCGTCCCCCCGGATGCGAGGCGGTCCTGTTCGCAGTGCCCTCGCGCGATGCGACGCGGGCCGCCAGCTAAGCACACGGGTTCGGAGCCGGGGAAATTACACACACGCCCATCGGCGAGCCAAGACCCATCAACGTCGCCCTGTTATGGTCCCGACTGCAGTCGGCACGGAGGACCTGCCGATAGAAGCATCGAGAGCCTCGAAGTGGTGGCAGTCGCTCGACTGCCGGAGGTTGACGCAACCTCGTCGTCCCTTATGATGAGAGAAGGTCCGGTCTTTCGCGTGGAGAGCCCTGCGTGCGTGCGTTCTTGACAGCGATTCTGGCGTTCGTGATCGCGTCCTGCCCGGTTCTCTGTGGCGCGGACGAGATTGGCCACAGCGCGCACCATGAACGGGCTGCGGATACTTCGAACGATCACGGTTCTCAGGACAGCTGCCCTGATAGCGCCGATAATTGCGTCTGCCGCGGAGCAGTCCAGAGGACCGACGGAAAGCCTGTCGTACCCGACCTCGCCTACGCCGTCCACCTCTTCCACTTTGCGCCCCCGGTCCACCTCCCGCTCTCTCTCTGCAGCCTCACGTCCCAGGGTTCGCCCAACGACCTCGCTAGTTGGGGAGATTCCCTGACCATCCGCGCGCTGCTCCAAAATTTCCGCTGCTAAAGAAACCCCTCCTCACACGGTCCCTGCTGGGTGCCGCTGCGCGCCCGCGGAAGTGATCGCTTGCGCCCGTCATCGGGCCGCCAATCCCGACCACAGATGATATTACGTTCGCAGGGCCGGCTCTCGATGCCGGCCCCCGCGCGCCCATCTCCCGGGTAGGAAGGGGTTACTCTTGAATCGCTTGATCGCGCCTTCTGCGGCCGCCGTCGCCGCTATAGTCATTATCGGCGCGGCCGTGGCCGTGGCCCGTCCCGAGTGGCTGCCATCCGCGCTCCACGGCCAGATCGGGCTCGCTCCCGAGTCGGCCCCGGCGGAGGCGGGGCTCTTCTGCAAGGAGCACGGGGTGCCCGAGAAGTTCTGCACCCTCTGCCACGAGGAGCTCAAGGAGAAGCTCCTCCTCTGCGCGGAGCACGGCGGCATCCCCGAGGACATCTGCACGCTGTGCCACCCGGAGGTGAAGGACGGGCTGAAGATCGTCGTATGCGAAGAGCACGGCCTGCCAGAGTCCTTCTGCGCTCAATGCGGCAGGGGGCCTTCGGCGTCCTCCGACGCCCTCGACGACGGCTGGTGCGCCACGCATAATAAGCCCGAGTCGTTCTGCCTGGAGTGCCAGCTTGACCCGGAGGCTCACTTATCACCCGGTGCGAAGGTTTGTCTTGAGCCGCTCCCGATCGTGAGGCTCGCCTCGGCCGAACTCTCGAGACAAGTCGGGATCGAGACGGCGCTGGCCACCGAGGTCACCCATGCTCACAAGCTGACATTCAACGCCGAAACGGCCTACGATGCGAACCATTACGCAGAGATTGCCCCCCGAGTCGTTGGCTTCTTGCACGACGTGCGCGTTGATCTTGGGCGGGTCGTGAAACAGGGAGAAGTGCTCGCGGTTGTCGACTCGGCCGAGGTGAGCTCCGCGAAGGCCCAACTGATTACCGCCAGGGCTTCCCTCGACCTCGCCCAGGTCACCTACGAACGTACCAAATCGCTCTCTCAAACCGGTGCAATAGCGGTGAAGTCCGAGCTCGAGGCGCGGACGGCGCTCAACCAAGCCAAAGCTTCCTCGCTTGACGCGGAGCAGAAGCTCAGGAATTTCGGTTTCGACGACGAGCGACTCAGCCGGATCGTCGAAGACCAAGATACGAAGTCCCTTCTCGACGTCGTCGCACCGCTCGACGGTCAGGTTGTGATGCGGCACGCCGTGAAGGGCGAGCCTGTCCAGGCTACGGATCCCATTTTTGCCGTAACGGACACTTCGACACTGTGGCTATGGATCGACGTCTACGAGTCCGATCTCGCGGCGCTTAAGCCCGGACAGCCTGTGACCCTCACCGTATCGGGCGGCGACGACGAGACGTTTTCGGGTCGATTGAATTGGATCGGCACCGAAGTCAATCAGCAGACGCGCACCACTCGGGTCCGCGCCGAGCTCGAGAACCGGGGCGAGAAACTCCGCGCCAACCAGTTCGGCCAGGCGGAGATCCAACTCGGCGACGAGCACAAGGCCGTGGTGGTGCCGAAGCTCGCCGTGCAGCGGAAGGACAATGTCGACGTCGTCTTCCTCCCCCAGGAAGAGGGCGGCGTCTACCGCCCGCAACGGGTCACGACGAAGCCCGCCGATAAGCGAGACGCCCTGGAAGTGACCTGGGGACTAAAGGCCGGGCAGCGCGTCGTCACGAAGGGTGCCTTCTTGCTGAAGACCGAGATCATGAAGGGCGCAATCGGCGCCGGGTGCTGCGAATAAACCCGACGCCGCATGGAGGATCCGCGATGCTCACCGCCCTGATCGATTTCAGTTTGAAGAACCGGTTCGTCGTCCTGCTCATGGCGGGCATCCTCGTCACCCTCGGGGTCCGGGCGGCCACGCGCCTGCCGCTCGACGCCTTCCCCGACACGACGCCCGTCCAGGTGCAGGTCAACACGAACGTCCCGGAGCTGTCGCCCGAGGAGGTCGAGCGGCTCATCACCTTTCCCGTCGAATACGCGATGGGGGGGCTGAAGGGCCTCGAAGAGGTCCGCTCGGTCTCGAAGTTCGGGCTCTCGCAGGTCGTCCTCATCTTCTCCGACGACACCGACGTCTACTTCGCCCGCCAGCAGATCAACGAGCGGCTCGGCGAGGTGGAACTCCCCGAGGGGACCGCCCGCCCGACGATGGGCCCGGTCGCCACGGGGCTCGGCGAGGTCTACCACTACCTCCTGTCGAGCGAGAACCCCGAATACGGCCTGACCGAGCTGCGGACCCTGCAGGACTGGGTCATCCGCCCCCGGCTCCGGCGGATCCCGGGGGTCGCCGAGATCAACCCCTGGGGCGGGCTGGCCAAGCAGTTCGAGGTGCTCGCCGATCCCATAAAGCTCGCCAAGTTCGGCCTGACCCTGGACGAACTCGCCCTGGCGCTCCGGGAGAACAACAAGAACGTCGGCGGCGGTTACATCGTTCGGAGCGGCGAGTCGAGCCTCGTGCAGGGCATCGGCCGGACCACGACGCTCGACGAGATCTCCTCGGTCGTCATCAAGGCGGTCGACGGGGTGCCGATCCGCGTCAAGGACGTCGGAGAGGTCGCCGTCGGCCACGTCATCCGCCGGGGCGGCACGACCGCCGACGGCAAGGGCGAGGTGGTACTGGGCCTCGCCTTCATGCGGATGGGTGAGAACTCGCGCGACGTCACCATCGCGCTCGACGAGGCGATGGACGACGTCAAGCGGGCGCTGCCCCCGGGCGTCACGATCGACGTGGCTTACAAGCGGACCGACCTGGTCAATCAGGTCCTCCACACGGTGGAGAAGAATCTCTTCGAAGGCGCCATCCTGGTCATCGCCGTGCTCTTCGCCTTCCTCGGGAACTTCCGGGCCGGGCTGATCGTGGCGAGCGTCATCCCGCTGTCGATGCTGTTCGCGGTGACGATGATGGAAAAGGTAGGCATCGCGGGAAGCCTGATGAGCCTCGGCGCCATCGACTTCGGGCTCGTCGTGGACAGCTCGGTCGTGATGGTCGAGAACTCCGTGCGGCACCTCGCGCACGACCGTAGCGACCGCCCGAAGCTCGACGTCATCCGCGACGCCGCGGTCGAGGTGAGGAAGCCGACGATGTTCGGCGAGCTGATCATCATGATCGTCTACCTGCCGATCCTCACCCTCCAGGGCGTCGAGGGCAAGCTCTTCCGGCCGATGGCGCTCACCGTCGTCTTCGCGCTGCTGGGTTCGATGGTGATGTCGCTGACGCTGATTCCGGTGCTCGCCTCGGTCGGCCTCTCGCGCCGGGAGAAGGACAAGGAGACTTTCATCGACCGGATGGCCCACAAGATTTTCCAGCCGATCCTCCATCTCGGCCTCAAATTCCCGTGGCCGACGCTCGTCGTCGTGGGGGCGATCACCGTCGGCGCGACGATCCTGGGCCTCGGCTTGGGGTCGGAATTCGTCCCCCGGCTCAACGAGGGCTCCATCGTCATCAACACCGTGCGCCTGGCGAGCGTGTCGCTCGAGGAGTCGCTCGAGTACGGGACGCATGTCGAGGCCATCCTGAAGGACGCCTTCCCCGACGAGATCGAGTCGATCTGGAGCCGGACCGGTACCGCGGAAGTCGCGACCGATCCGATGGGTTTCGAAGTCAGCGACGTCTATGTGATGCTGAAACCACGCGAGGGGTCGTACTTGCTCGAAAGGCCGGAGCTCCTAAGCACCCCCGCTGCGTGGTGGCGTTACTGGACCCAGGAGCCGGTCGGCGGCTGGAAGAAGGCCGAGACGCAGGACGAGCTGGTCGCGGAGATGGCGGAGGTCACCGAGAAGCTCCCCGGCATGCGGGCCGTCTACAGCCAGCCGATCGAGCTGCGGATCAACGAGATGGTCGCCGGCATCCGGGCCGACCTCGGGATCAAGATCTTCGGGCCCGACCTCGAGGTCTTGAAGGAGAAGGCGGCCGAGGTCGAGCGGGTCGTGAAGGAAATACGAGGTGCCGCCGACGTCTCGTCGGAGCAGATCACGGGCCTGCCGGTGTTGCGCGTCGTGGTCGACCGCCAGGCGATCTCACGCTACGGCGTCTCGGCCCGCCAGGTGCTCGACGCCGTGTCCGAGGCCGGCGGGATGAAGGTCGGCGAAGTCATCGAGCTCGACCGCCGCTTCCCACTCGCCATCCGCCTCCCGGAGGAGTACCGGGACGACCCTCGCGCGCTGGAGAAGATCCTCTTCACCACGGCCTCCGGACAGCGGCTGCCGCTCACGCGGCTCGCAAGGCTCGAGGAGGTGACCGGCCCGTCGACCATCCAGCGCGAATGGGGGGAGCGCCGCATCATAGTCCAGTCCAACGTCCGCGGCCGAGACATCGGGTCGTTCGTCGACGAGGCGCAGGCCAAGATCGCCGCTCAAGTGAAGCTCGATGGCGAGTATCGCATCGAGTGGGGCGGCCAGTTCGAGAACATGCAGCGGGCCGAGACGCGGCTCCTCATCGTCGTGCCGCTGGCGCTGGCCCTGATCCTGAGCCTGCTCTACCTGACGTTCCACTCCCTCCGCGACGCGCTGATGATCTTCAGCGGCGTCCTCTTCGCCCGGGTCGGCGGCGTCCTGGGCCTGTGGGTCATGGGCCTGCCTTTCACCATCTCGGCGGGGGTCGGGTTCGTGGTGCTGGCCGGAGCGTCGATGCTCGAAGGGCTCATCCTCGTCAGCTACATCCGCGACAAGATGGCCCAGGGCCTGCCCAAGCGCGAGGCCATCGAGGCGGCCCGCCTCGCCCGGCTCCGGCCGGTCCTCATGACGGGCACCGTCGCGTCGCTCGGCTTCGTCCCCATGATGCTCGCGACGGGCATCGGGGCCGAGGTCCAGAGGCCGCTCGCGACCGTCGTCGTCTTCGGCATGGCCTGCGACACGTTCCTGACCATGCTCGCGTTGCCCGTGCTCTATCTCCTCTTCGGGAAAGGCCCTAGCGTCGCGGCCGGTACGCGGGGCGACGACGGTCAAGGCCCCGGGCCCGAGCCTCCGCCGGCCCCGGACGTTTCGCCCGGCACCGTTAAGCGCGGCGAGAACCTTCAGGCACTGGAAACGATACCGGTCTAAGCACCTTTCGCAAGACACGGTGGTCCCGTGAAACGACCAGGAGGGTACCATGCGGTTCACGAGTCAACGCGCGTTGTCGGGAGTCGTTGTGTCGGCCGGGCTGTTACTGACCGGTGCCCAGGCTCGCGGCCAGGGGGCTGCGGCGCTCGCCGACGACATCGTCGCGATCTCCGCGGGCCGTCGAGCCCAGGAGCGGGCTCGCGACAGCACGTTCCTCGGCCCGGTGCACGGCATCGCCGAGCGCCCGTTCCCCAGGATCGCGGGGGCGGACGAGCCCAGGCTGGGCGGGCGCTCCATCTCCCCGAGGCCCATCGACGTCCTCTCGGCGGCATCCAGGCCCGATCTCGCCGGGGGCATCGGCGATCGCCGCCAGGGCATTCTGCCTCCCGCGATCCCGGAGACGTCCTCGGCGACGATTCCGCTCTATGGGCCCCTGGAGCTCCCCGCAGTTGATGATGAGGGCCCCGAAAGCGGTCTGACCCTCGAGCAATCGATCGCGGGAGTCATCAGCTCGAACCCCGAGCTCGCGGTCAAGTTCCAGGAGCTACCGAAGGCCGAGGCCGACATCCTGACCGCAAGCCTCTGGGGAAACCCGCTAGTATTTGCGAGCGCCGACAGCGCCCCGTACGGGAAATACTCGCCCCAGCGGCCCGGCTCAAACAGCTACGGCGTCACAGTCGTCCAACCGTTCGACGTGAACGGGAAGATCAGGGCGCGCACCCGACTCGCCGTGACGGCTAGGAGCGTGCTCGAGGCGCAATACCAGGACGCCGTTCGGCTCGAACTCGAGAAGCTCCACGTCGCGTGGACCGACGCGTTGGCCGCCCGGACTTCGGTTCAGTATTTGAAGACGAGCCTCTTGGGCTACGAGACGCTCCTGCGCACGATCGAGGAGCGGGTCTCCAAGGAGGTCGCGCCGGAAACCGACCTCGACACGGCGATCATTCAGCAGGAGACAGCCACGGTCGCCTACGAGGAGGCCGTCACGCGCTACCGGCAGGCAAAGCGCGCCGTGGCCCTGCTCTTAGGAATTCCCTCCGCCCAGGCCGACCAGATCGAGCTGCGCGGCACGATTCGAGACGTCGCGCCGCCCGCTCCGCCTCCGGAGGAGCTCGTGCACGTGGCGCTCACACACCGGCCCGACGTCGTTGCGACCCGGCTCGGGGTGCGCTCGGCGACGGCGAACGTTGACGTGCAACGTCGCGAGCGATTCCCGGACGTCTTCGCGCTCTACACCCCCTACGGCTTCGACGCGAATAACGACACCCCGGGGGCGAAGGGGGCGACGTCCTGGGGCGCGGGCGTGTTCGCCACCGTGCCGCTCTTCAATCGGAACCAGGGCAACATCCGCCGCGCCGAGCGGAACGTCCACCAGACCCAGCTCGAGCTCTCGGGGCTTGAGAGGCAGGTCGTGGCCGAGGTCGAAGGCGCTTCGCTCGAGTACGAATCTTCCCGGTCAGCCGTAGCCCGCTTCGAGAGGGTCGTCCTCCCGCGGTCGAAACGTCTCCGAGAGGAAAAGTTCCGCCTGTACACGTCCGGCCAGGAGGGCCTCCTCACGTACTTCGAAGCCCAGCGGGAATACAACGAGGCGATCCGTCAGTACCGGGACATCCTCATTCGCCACCGCAAGAGCATGCTCGCGCTCAATACGGCCGTCGGTCGAAGGGTGTTGCCGTGAGGAGGGCGTCGAGTGTCGCGCCCTCCGCATCGTCACTTAAAGAATGGCCGCGTCTCGCGGAATTCGTAGCTAAGGCGATCGGCACTCCCCCAGTAACCCGATGCCGACTTCTCGACGATCGCTTTCAGCGCCACGTGCCGGGCGGCCGAGACATTCCCGACGAAACGCCTCTCGTCGATCCACCCGGCATCGTTCTCGAGCCCTTTTGTGTCCTTTAACGAAGCGGCGATCAGGAGGGGCCCGAACGCGTCTCGGTTCTCACGCGCCTCGCTCGATGGCCTCCGCATCCCGAAATCCCGACCAATACCAGGAGCATAAGAGCGATTCTGCTTTGACCGTGGCGGTCGATCCGCCGGCATCGCCTATGTAAGGGGCTCGGTTTCACAGGTCGGTGCTGCATTATGATCGTCCGTCCATGGTCGTCGGCCAAAGCGATTTCGCCGACGCCGGAGTTGCGGAAGTCCGGCCAAACCGAGAGCCGGATTCCCTCCTTTTCGACTGTTCCGATACGTGACGCCGCTGGCACAGCGGTTCTGACCTTCGTAGCCCACGGAATTGAGCATCCGTATCGTGATGGTCGAGTGCCGATCGAGGTGGTATCTCTTCGAGACTGGATCGCCGCATGAAGACCACGACCATCGACCTGCCCATCCTCCTTCCCGACGTCCCCGACGAACACGACGCGTGCGTCAAGCGCCTCGAGGTTCTCCTACGAGGGTGCCCGGGGGTCGGCCAAGCTCATGTCAGAATGAACGAAGCAGGGAAACCGGTCCTCTGCCTCCACTACGACCCGGACGTCGTTGCGCTCGCGCAGGTCGAGCGACTCGCGAGGACTGCAGGTGCCGACGTGACCGAGCGGGTGGGGCACGTCCTCCTCCCCATTCACCTCGTAGCAGGGGAAGATGCAGCACGCAGAGTCGAGGCCGACCTCCGCCGCCTGGATGGGGTTCTAAGCGCCTCGGTGAGTCTGCCCGCTCAAGTCGCGCGGGTCGAGTTCGATCGTGCGAAGGTCTCTCGGGATAAAATCATCGTCGCACTCGACCAGGTCGTTCGACCCGGTGCAAGTCCCGCTCCAGCACGACTGAACGATGGCTGGTACGCGCGGCACAAAGAACTCGTTTGGAGCCTAATCGCGGGCATCCTGCTCGGCACAGCCTGGGCGGGCGAACGAGGGCTGGGCCTCCCCCACTCGGCGGCACTCGCCCTCTATGTCGCCTCCTATGGCTTTGGGGGCCTTGATCTCCTCGGCCATACGGTGAAGTCGCTCAGAAAAGGCCGCGTCCACCTCGACATCGACCTTCTCATGCTGCTCGCCGCCCTCGGAGCCGCCGCCCTCGGCGAGTGGGCCGAAGGGGCATTCCTCCTCTTCCTCTTCTCGTTCGCACACGCGCTAGAACATTTTGCCCTCGACAGGGCGAGGGGTGCCATTCGCGCGCTCGCTGACCTCGCTCCTCCCCTCGCACGCGTGCTGCATGACGGTATCGAGGCGGAAATTCCTGTTGGAGAGGTGAAAGCCGGAGACATCATAGTTGTACGTCCCGCCGAGCGGATCCCAGTCGATGGCACGATTCACTCCGGCCGGTCGGCCGTCGACCAGGCGCCGATCACGGGCGAGTCGGTGCCGGTCGAGAAGGAGCCCGGGGCCGAAGTCTTTGCAGGGACCATCAACGGACAAGGGGCGCTCGAGATCGAGACCACGCGCGCGGCCGGCGACAGGACGCTCGACCGCGTCATCAAGCTCGTCTCCGAGGCGCAGACGCAGAAGGCCCCGACCCAGCAGTTCACGGAGCGCTTTGAATCGGTTTTCGTCCCGACGGTTCTCGTGAGCGATCTCCTCCTCATCGTGGTTCCTCCGTGGCTCGGACTCTGGGACTGGCACACGAGTTTCTATCGAGGGATGGCGCTCCTAGTCGCGGCATCCCCCTGCGCCCTCGCGCTCGGCACGCCCGCCGCAGTGCTCGCGGCGATCGCACAAGCCGCACGCAAGGGCGTCTTGATAAAGGGCGGGGCGCATCTCGAGAACCTCGGATCGCTGAGGGCCATCGCGTTCGACAAGACGGGCACCCTCACCGAGGGGAGGCCCGAGGTCACCGACCTCGCCCCCGCTGCCGGAGTTGCGGAAAATGAGCTTCTTCGGATCGCGGCGAGCGTCGAGAAGAGGAGCGAGCATCCGCTCGCCCAGGCCGTCGTGCGGTGTGCCGAAGCGGGCAGACTTGAGCTACCCGAGGCCGGCGACCTAGAGAGCGTGACCGCGCGGGGCGTACGCTCGGCGGTTGATGGCGCACGGGTCGAAATCGGGACGCTTCGCTTGTGGGAAGCGGGCGAGGTCCCGAGCGAAATCCGTGAGAAAGTCGACGAGCTTCAGGCGGCGGGTCGGAGCACCATGGCGGTCCGGCACGCCGGGAGGTGGCTCGGAGTCATCGGAGTCGCCGACCGCCCACGGGGGGGCGTTAGGGGGGTCCTACAAAGGCTCCGTGGCAAGGGAATAGGCCCGCTCGTCATGCTCACCGGCGACAACCGCGGCGTCGGAGAAGCGATCGCGAAAGAAGTAGGTCTCGATGAGGTCAGGGCGGACCTGCTCCCTGAGGACAAGCTCACGGCGATACAAGAGATGCTCGCAGCGCACGGCCTGGTCGCCATGGTGGGCGATGGCGTAAACGATGCTCCCGCGCTAGCGTACGCTACCGTCGGCATCGCGATGGGCAGAGCAGGAACCGCGGTGGCGCTCGAGACTGCGGACGTTGCCTTGATGGGTGACGACCTCGAAAAGCTGCCGTTTGCGGTGGGATTGAGTAGGGCCGCGAGGGGCGTGATCCGCCAAAACCTCTACATCTCGCTTGGCGTGATAGCCCTCCTCGTCCTTGCCACCACCACGGGCTACATCGGAATCGGCCCGGCCGTCTTCGCCCACGAGGGTAGCACGCTCGTGGTGCTCGGCAACGCGCTGCGGCTGCTCGCCTACCATGAGTCGTGACGGCTGAGCGAGTTGCTGAGACGACCACGTTCCTCGGCCCGCCCTCGTTCGAGCCCCCTAGAAACAGGTCCTCGCCGCATCTTTCCCGACGCACGCCTTGCCCGTGCCGAAGTTCTGGCAGAAGCCCGACCCTTCATCGTGCTTCCAGGAGTGGCGGTCGGCGTCGCGCCCACGCATGTCCCCGTCCTTGTCGATGGTGGTGTCCCACGTGGGCCCGGCGTTAAATTTACACAATTTGATTCAATTACATGTGTTTTAGCTCTCTTTGAACAGCGTTGACAACCTTTACGCTGCCGGCGCAAGCGCGGCGAAGAGTAACTCGCGGATGGGGGGCGGGAGTTTCTGGATGGACGGGCCATCGGGGCGTGTGCAAAAACCCTTCCAACACAAATCCAGCGTCGGACGGCCGCCAGGGCGTCGGAGAAGGTAGCGACCGTCCTACCCGGCCAGGCTTTGGCAGCCTCGCCCCCTCGACGCGCGGGCGACCCAGGCCGCCGTAGGGCGGCGGGGACTCGAAGACGTTGGCCTTGTGAAGGAGCTTGCTCACCAGCGTCAGCCGCCCGCGGCGGCGATCCGCGAACCGGACCGGTTCGTGCGTCCCACAGGCCGAATCGCCGACGAAGACGAACCGACGGCCGGAGGACGAGTGGAGCATCAACCGCGGCAGCCGATCGCCTGCTGGACCGGCGTGCGATGGCGGCGCTTCGCGCGACGGTCGTCGGCCGGGTCGCGAGACAGGGCGACGAGCACGTGCAAAGCCCAGGGCCTCGCGGCAAACGGGAAGCGCGCCAGGATCGCGAGCACGACCCAATTGTGACCGGAGCGCCAGGCGGTGAAGGCGTGCGACGAGCGGACCGGGTCGCGATGCCGGGCCTCGCCGGAGACGCGCCGCCCCGGCTGGGGAAAGACGGTGTCGTCACCGGCCAGGACGATCTCGGCGTCGGCCGGGAGGAGGGCGACGACACGCCAGGCCAGGGCGCAGGCCAGGCGGAGCGGCGACCACCGGGCTTTCGAGAAGACGCGTCGGTAGCTGGAAGAAGCCCCGGCGGCCAGCGACCCTGCCGTCCGCGGCAGGTCGGCGACCGTGCGGCGGCCGACGGTCAGGATCGCCGACCCGAGCAAGGTCAGGAATCGGCGGAAAGTCGGCCGCGTGAAGATCGGGGCGAAATCGTCCCAAAGCCCGCGGGGAGTCTCGGGCAGGATGGCCACGAGTCCGTCCTCGGCCGGTGGGATCGAGAAGGTTGTTCAACCCCTCATCGTACCGCCCGAGGCGGGCTCAGAAACTGCACAAGCCGAGCTGATCCGCACGGGTCCGAGTTGTCCATTTGTAACTATAGACACATTTTGTCAATTTTCCGTCGCCGTAAGTTGGCAATCCCCAGCCTCCGCCCCCCGGTTCCAAGAGGATGTCATCTCTTTAAAATTCACGGTGGTCGGGCGAGGGCTGGACGGCGTTCACGGGAAGGGAGAGGGGCCGATGAAGGTACGTGAGAGCGGCATGCCGGACGAGACGTACTGGAACACGTTCTTCAACCCCGGCTGCATCCTCGAAAGGTTCGACTGTGCGGGGTCGAGCCGGGGGCTGGTCGAGTTCGGATGCGGCTATGGGCTCTTTACCCTCCCCGCCGCGCGGCTCGTTCAAGGGCAGGTCTTCGCCCTCGACATCGACCCGGAGATGGTGGCGACGACCGAGAAGAAAGCTCGGGACCATGGCCTCACGAACATCGTCGTGGAGCGGAGGGACTTCATCAAGGATGGCTGCGGGCGACCGGATGCGAGCGTCGATTACGCCATGCTCTTCAACATCCTCCACGTCGAAGACCCCGTTGGCCTCCTGCGGGAAGTTTTCCGGGTACTCGCCCCCGGCGGGAAGGCTGGCGTCATCCACTGGAGGTCCGACATCGAGACTCCCCGAGGTCCGTCCCTGGACATACGCCCCCACCCCGAGCAATGCCGAAGCTGGGGGCAGCAGGCCGGGTTGAGCTTCATCCGCTCCGAGGCCCTCGCCTGCTGCTCATACCACTTCGGGCTTCTTCTGGAGCGTCCCATCTCCTGAACGGCGTCGGTGAGGATTAGCGGGAAGACCGCCGGGGGGTCGTTGTCGGGGTTCGCGAACTCGATGGACCACGGACCCATGCCGTGAAGCTGGACGACGGTCTCCCCCTTGACCCAGACGAAGTGTTTAATCCCGGCGGGCCAATGGCCGAAAGTACCGGCGGGCATCGCCCGGCCCGCCTTCTCGTCGGACTTGGCGACCAGGCCGATGTTGAAGGTGACCTAGATGACCGCGACCCGCTCGGTCTCGGGATGGATGTGGGGCAGATTTCGGCAGCCGTCGGGCACCTTGACCCGGAACACGGACGGGCCTTCTTTGCCGAGACCGCCCCCCAACACGGCGATCAAGGCACCCTTCGGCAAGGACGGTGGGCCGACCTTCCATTTGATGTCAGCGGCGGCGAAGAGGTTGACTTCGCCCATTCTTTGGACGACAGCGTCAGGCCACTCATCCTGCAAGAGTCAGTAACAGATGACGCTTGCGGCGAGGACGGTCCAGCCCGCTTGGATGACCAACAGGCGGTCGTAGCGGCCTCGCATCCGTCAGCCAGCCGATGGTCCGCTCGACCACCCAGCGGACCTTCCCCAGGCCGCTGCCGTGCGGCGTCTTACGCCTGGCGATGTGGGGTTCGATCCCCGGCCGACGCAGCAACTCGCGGGTCGTCTCCGAGTCTTAGCCCCGGTCGGCGAACAGATCGTCGGGGAGTTCATCGGGCCGGCCCGGCCTGTCGCCGATCTTGGGATATTCCGAGGACCAGGGGGATGATCTGCCGATGATCGGAGGCGATCGCTCGGGCCGTCCGGACGGGCAGCAGCACGCCCCGGCGGTCGACCATCAAGATGCGCTTCGTCCCCTTTCGGCCGCGGTCGACAGGGCTGGGGCTGGTCGCCTCGCCGCCGCCGAACCCCAGAGCCGTCACGCCGTCGACGACCGTCGAGCGCGAATGCGCCAAGCTGGCCCCCGGGGGCGTCCGCCCAGGCGTCTGGGAGGGGGATGGCGGCGGCATGCGAGGCGACCGGGCTGGTCCCGATCGCCATCGACGGCAAGTCGGCACGGCCAAGCGGAATGCATCCACGGGTCGCCTGCGCGTGGTCGCGGCCTGGGCCGCGGAAAACCGCCTGGTCCTCGGTGCCGTGAGCGTCGCCGACGGCTCCGACGAGGTCGCCGCGATCGCCGAGCTGCTCCGCGCCCTGGACCTGGCCGACGCGTTGGTGACGATCGACGCGGCCGGGTGCCAGGCCGAGAACGCCCGGATCATCCGGGGGCAGAAAGGGCGCTGTCTGCTGGCCGTGAAGGACGATCAGCCGACGTCGCGGGCGGCCGTCGAGGCGGTGATCGGCCGGGCGTGCGAGGCCGACTTCGGGGGAATCCGACGCGACCGGACGGCATCGAGTCGAAGGCGGCCCAGGCTCACGTCGCCGCGTAGGGTAGGATTACAGGGGGACGCGCCACGTCGACGGTTAAATTGCGGGAGGCGAATCATGCGGCTTCGGTGCTCCAAGACTCTTGTGGGTTTCGCGATCGTCGTAAGCTCCCTCGCATGCGCCCCCGGGGCGAAGGCCCAAGACCTCTACTCGAGCGGAGGGACCGTCTACGTGCCGTATGCCGGGGGAGGCGCGGGTTTCCTGCCCTACACCCCGGGCCCGGGGGGCGGGCTCGGAGTCCAGGGTTCCTCATCCCGGCCGCTCGGCCGGCCCTCCGCGCCTCCGAGCGCGCGGAGCATGGCGGGGCCCGTGGACCCCGGCATGGCTTCGGGACTCGGCTCGCTCCGTTCGACGCTCACGCCGCTCACGCCGATCCGCGCCGGCGGAATGGCAAGGGGCATCGGGGGCTCGCTCCTCCGTCGCGAGCCGTCGGGGGGGATGGGGCGGCCGACGCGCCCGCCCGTCGGGAGCTACCCGTTCCGGCAACCCTCGAGCTCCGGACCGGCCGGCGCGGGCATGGGGATGCAGTGATCGCCTTGCCTCACGGCCGATTCGCCTCGGGTCTCGGGGCGTCCGGCAGGGGTTCCGGCTCATCGACGCCGCGGGGGGCCGTTTCGTCCGCCTCGACGCCGCGGCTGAATGGACCCGGCTGGGTCGGGGGGACCGGCTCGGGGATCTCGAGCGGAGTCGCCGAGAGGTCCGCCGGCGGATGCTCGCTCAGGGCGGTCCCCACGGCCCGCTCGAGTGCGGCGATGCTCTTGGCCAGGTCGCTTTCAACCTGGGCCACCTCAAGCCTGACCTGGAGGAGGTTGCGCTGGGCGGTGATGAGGGCGAGCGCGTCGACGTTGCCGGCCGTGAATTCGCTGCCCGTGAGCTTCAGGATCTGCTCGGCGTTCGGCAGGTTGGTCGTGTTGAGGATCCCGAGCACTTCTTGCAGCACCTTCGCCTGGGAGAAGAGCTCCTTGATGTCCCGATGGGCCTGGTCGCGCTCGGCCTCGTACAGCCGGGCGTCGGCGGCAGCCCGCGCCTGGGCCTCCTGGACGCCCGCGGCGAGCTTCTTCCGGTAGATCGGGAGGTTGAAGCCGACGAACATGCCGACGTTGGGCATCCCGCCCGCCATCGGCGACTCGGCGTTGGTGCGTTCCATGATCTGGTAGGCGAAGCCGAGCGTCACGTTCGGATAGTAACGCTTCCTAGCGAGCTCGATCGCCCTTTGGTCGCGAGCGATCGCGGCCAGCCTCGCCCTGAGGTCGGGGCGGCTCGCGGCCGCGAGCTGGTAGAGCCGCTCGATCTGCTCCGGCACCTGGACCGCGCCCTCGGTGAGCAGGGCCGCGAGGTCGGACTCGGGGCTCACGTGGAGCTCTCGGGCGAGCGTCGCCCTGGCCGTCGCCAGGGCCCCGCGCACGGCCGAGAGTTCCCGGTCGATGTCGCTCCGGGCCGTCTCCGCCTGGAGCACGTCGATTTGGCTGGCCGTCGCGGTCCTGGCCCGCTCGCGGGCGAGCAGGAGGAAGTCCTCGGTGAGGTCCCTGTTCTCCAGCAGGAGCGCCTCGGCCTTTTGGTTGAACGCCAGGTCGTAGTAGGCGCGCTTCACGGCCGAGATCGTGTCGAGCTGTGCGGCGGCCAGCTCCATGAGCGCGATCTTGACCTCCTGCTCGGCGGCCTGCCCGCGGACCCGGAGCGTGCCGCACCAGGGGAACTGCTGGGCGATCATGACGTCGTAGGGCATGTAGCCCATGAGCGAGTACTGCGGCGCAACCGAGGGGATGGGGAAGATGGAATTCGAGACGATCGGATCCTCGAGCGAGGTGACCTGCGGGATCCTCGACTCCATCGCCATCACGTTGAACTGGGCGGCACGGACCGTCCGGTTCTCGGCCAGGGCGCGGTGGATGAACGCCTCGACGGGCTGGGGCCCGGAGAAAGGCGACGCGCCCACCTCGGGCTCGACGGCCATGGCCATGTTCGGCCCGCCCGGCGGTATCCCAGGTTCGTGGTGAGACGCCGCCACGACCGCCCCGTCCCTGGCCGTCGGCCAGTGAAGGAGCCGGGACGTCGCGACGGGGGTCGTTTGCGCGCAGCCCGCGGCGGCGAGCAGCAAGGCGGCGGGGAGGAACGCGGTCCGTCGTCGTGACATCCTGGGCCTCGTGAGCTGGAGGCTCCTCCGAGCGGGGCGCGCACCGATGACGCCCCCGGCGGAGCCGTTTCCTAATGAGCCCGGGCGTTAGATCGGTCGTGCGGGATGCGCGGCTCCTGCAAAAAGCAGCCCGCCAACCGCACCCACACCTGGAAGGCGAACAAATTGGTTGCCCGGAGCGTAATAAACCAAGCCTCTTGAAGCGGCGGCGAAAGCTCGGCTTGATGTCAAGGGGCGGTGGGGTATAATTGTATCAGGCGGGCTATTCCGCCCTATCACACCAGGCCAGGGTTCGATTTCACATGTCCTCCAGCATTCCCAAGTTCCGGTTGCCCGTGATCGCCGTCATGGCGGTCGTGGGCGTCGCGTTCCTTGGGCAGGGGACGGCCCAGGCCTGCGGAACAAACCCGGTCGCACAGAAGAAGGCATGCTGCACTGGCGGCCCGACGATGGGTTGCGCCGGCTGCTGCGACGCCGGTCCCGCGCGGTCGAACGACTCGCAGGCTTCTCACGAAGAGACCCTCGACGGACGATTCGCGCCGAACGTCACCGTCCCGGCGAGAAACTGCGAATGCCGTGCGGAAGCCCCGGCCGCGCCTACCTCCAAGCGCGAATCCGAGAATCGCACGAACCGTGGCGATAAAGGCCGGGCGGAACTCGTCTCGCTCGCCTCCATGGACGCACGGCTCGTGCCTCCATCGCCCTGGTTCGATCTGCATTTCCCTCCGCAGCGCACACCTCTCTACTTGCGCGTCTCGCGACTCCTCATCTGAGGCACTCCTTGCGCCGGGCCCATCTCGGGGCCTGACTTGTGGGCGGCTGCTCCGTCGCGTCGGGCGTCTTTACGCCCAGACGCCGGCCACGCACCTCGCCCCATCCGTCATCACCCCGCGTGCGACGGTTCTTGAGTGAGCGCCTGTGACGCGCCGTCTGGCTTGCCGAGCCATGCGGCGCGAGGAGTGTCCGTTATGTCCACCGACGAAGCGAGAAGCCCCGTGGGGCTGGCGAGCGACCGTGCGCCTGGAGAACCCCTGACGCGGCGACAGAAGATCCGGCTGGTCGTGAAGGTCATCGAGCTGCGCCTGCGATTCATCGCGCTCATGGCCGCGACCGGGGCCGTGTTCGCATACTGGGACACGCTCTGGAACTACTACGAGAAGTGGACTCGCCCGCCGGGCGCGGTCCATGTCGCCGCGAGCGAGTTCGAGTTTTTCTGCCCGATGCACCCGACGGTGGTGCAGGGCGAGCCCGGGAGCTGTCCCATCTGCGGCATGCCGCTCTCGAAGCGCAAGAAGGGCGAGAAGGAATCGCTCCCGGAGGGGGTGACTTCGAGGCTCACGCTCTCGAGCGAGCGGATCGCGCAGGCGGGGATCGAGACGGTGGCGGTGGACTACCGGCCGCTCACCGAGACGGTGACGACCGTCGGCTCGGTCGCGTTCGACGAGCGGAGGCTGGCTCGGATCTCATCCAAGACGCGAGGGATGGCGCGGGTCGAGCAGCTCTTCGTGAACTTCACCGGCACCAGGGTCGAGGCCGGCGAGCCCCTCGCGGAACTGTACAGCCCCGAGCTCTACCAGACGATCCGCGAACTCCTGATCGCACAGCAGTCGGCCCAGGAGCGCTCCCGCCTCCAGACCCCCGCGGCGCGCCAACTCCTGAACGGCGGCGACCTCGTCGGCCTCGCCCGCGAGAAGCTCGCCCGTTGGGGGATCACCTCCGAGCAGGTCGACGAGATCCTGGCCAAGGGGAAGGCCGAGTACCGGGTGCCGATCCTCTCGCCCATCTCGGGCGTGGTGGTGCGGAAGAACGTCGTCGAGGGCCAGTACGTGGCCGAGGGCGAGTCGATGTTCGAGGTGGCCGACCTCTCACGCGTCTGGATCCTGGCGAAGGTCTACGAGGATCGGCTGGGGCTCGTCCAGGTCGGGCAGGCCGTCGAGGCGACCGTCAGGGCATACCCGGGCGAGGTCTTCAAGGGCACGGTGGCGTTCAAGGCCCCGGCCCTCGATCCCACCACTCGTACGCTCGACGTCCGCTACGACCTCGACAACCCCGACGGCCGGCTCCGGCCGGGTATGTACGCGACCGTGACGCTCAAGACGCCCGTCGCCGACATGCCGGCGTTCCGCGCGCGGCTGGCCGCCGGGCGATCCCAGGGCGACCTGGGCCGGCTCGCGTCGCTCACGGTCGAGCAGCAGGAGCGGTGCCTGGTGACCAACGCCAAGCTCGGCTCGATGGGCGACCCGCTCCCCGTGAAGGTCGCGGGCAAGGGGCTCTGGATTTGCTGCGCGGGGTGCGAAGCCAAGCTCGAAGGGGACCCGACCAAGTACCTCTCGAAACTCGCCCCCGCGCCCAAGGACGGCGTGCTCACGGTCCCCGAGTCGGCGGTGATCGACACCGGGACGAGGCAGGTCGTCTTCATCGAGGCCGAACCGGGGGTCTACGAAGGGAGAGAGGTCGTGCTCGGCCCCTCTTCCGGGGACCTCTACCCCGTGCTCGAGGGCCTTGCGCCGGGCGACAAGGTCGCCGCGGCCGGGTCGTTCCTGCTCGACGCCGAGACGCGGCTCAAGGCGTCGTCCGGCCCGGAGCCGGCGGCGGAGCCGACCGCGCCGCACGAGGCCGACCGTCCCAGCCCCGTGGCCTCGTCGAGAGCGGTTCCCCACCCAGACGCCGACCACCGGCATGAATGAGGAGGCCCTCCCGTGATCGAATCGATCGTCGAGTGGTCGATCCGCAACCGCTTCCTCGTCATCCTGGCCTCGCTCTTCGTGGGCGTCGTCAGTTTTCGCGCCATGATGACCATGCCGGTGGACGCGATCCCCGACCAGTCCGAGAATCAGGTCATCGTCTTCGCCGACTGGATGGGCAGGAGTCCCCAGGAGATCGAGGACCAGGTCACTTACCGGCTCTCGTCGAGACTTCAGGGCCTCGCCGGGGTGAAGGTGATCCGTTCGTCCTCCGAGTTCAACTTCTCGATGGTGAACATCATCTTCGAGGAGAGCATCGACTATTACTTCGCGAGGCAAAGGGTCCTCGAGCGGCTCGCCACGATCACGCCCGAGATGCCCGAGGGGGTGACGCCGTACCTGGCCCCCGACGCGACGGCCGTCGGCCAGATCTTCTGGTACACGGTCGAGGGCGAGGGGATGGACCTGGGCGAGCTGCGGGCCATCCAGGACTGGTACGTCCGCTACCAGCTCAATTCCGTCCCCGGCGTCGCCGAGGTCGCCTCGGTCGGGGGCGCCCCGCGCGAATATCAGATCGACATCGACCCGAACAGGCTCCGGGCGTACCGGGTCACGCTGGGCGAGATCTACAGCGCCGTCTCGCGTTCGAACTCGGCGGTCGGCGGGCGCGTTATCCACAAGGGGAACGCCGAGTACCTCATCCGATCGGCCGGCTGGATCAAGGGCGTCGAGGACATCGAGAACACCGTGGTCGCCGACCGCGGCGGGGTGCCCATCTACGTGAAGACGGTGGCCACGGTCCAGATGGGGCCGGGCTTCAAGCGGAGCGTGCTCGAGAAGGACGGCAAGGAGGTCGTCGGCGGCGTGGTCCTCATGCGGGTCGGCGAGAACCCGCTGGAGGTCACGCGGAAGGTCAAGGAGAAGATCTCGAGCCTCTCGGCGGGCCTGCCCGAGGGCGTGCGGATCGTGCCGTTCTACGACCGAACCCCCCTCATCCGGAAGGCCATGGAGACCGTCTCCAGCACGGTCAAGGAAGAGATCATCATCGCGACGGCGTTGATCGTCCTCATCATGGGGCATCTGGGGGGGGCGTTCGTCATCTCGATCACGCTGCCGCTCGCCGTGCTCATGAGCTTCCTCCTGATGCAGGCCTTCGGCATCCCGTCGAACATCATGAGCCTGGCGGGGATCGCGATCTCGATCGGGATCCTGGCCGACCAGGCGGTGGTGATGACCGACAATGTGGCGCATCACCTCTACGACCGCTTCGGCAAGCGGCCGGTGCGCGGCGACGTGCTCGACACGATCATCCCCGCGTGCCAGACCGTGGGCCGCCCGATCTTCTTCTCGGTGCTCATCACGATCCTGACGTTCCTGCCCGTCTTCGCGCTGAGCGGCCGATCGGGCAAGCTCTTCCATCCCCTCGCGTGGACCAAGACGTTCGCATTGGTGGCCTCGGGCGTCCTGGCGATCACGCTCGTGCCGGCGCTCATGCCCCTCTTCCTCAGGGGGAGGATCAAGAGCGAGGACGACTCGTGGCTCGTCCGGACGATGATCTCGATCTTCAAGCCGATGCTCTCCTGGCTCATGGATCGGCCGATGCTCGTCTCCTGGCTCTTCGCCTGCATCCTCGGGACGGGGTATCTCGCCTCGACCCGCCTGGGGCACGAGTTCGTCCCGCCGCTCGACGAGGGCTCGATCCTCGACATGCCGACCTCGGTCCCGCGCATCTCGGTGACGCAAGCGACGAAGGACATGAAGGCCAGGAACGCGGTCCTCCGATCGTTCCCCGAGGTCCTGCAGGTCGTGGGCAAGGCGGGCCGCGCCGAGACCCCGACCGACCCGTCGCCGCTCGATATGATCGAGACGATCATCAACCTCCACGACAGGGAGCTATGGCCCAAGCGGCACATGAAGTACGACGACGCGCTCTTCCAGGCCAGGGCGGCGCTCGCGGCGCTCGAACGCCAGGGCGTCATGAAGGCGCCCCCGACCCGGGAGGAGCGAGAATCGCTCCTGAACGAGACGGCGATGGCCGTCTCGACCCAGATCGACGAGGCGCTCCGGGGCCTGGCGCTCGGTCGCCTGGGGGAATTCAAGCCCGAGCTCGGCGAGGCGCTCGTCTCGGAGGCGGTCGAGTCCCTGCTCGCGCGGGTCGATCCGGCGCTGGTCCGCCGCCGGCCCACGGCGGCCGAGCGGGAGGAGCTCGCCCGGACGCTCTCTGCCGAGTACGGCCCGCGGCTCGCCTTCGAGCCCCGGCTCGACGACGTGACCCCGCTCGTCCAGGAGGCCGCCCGGCGGCTCGTGGGGATCGGCGCCCTGGTCGACGATCCGGATCTCTTGTCCTTCAGGCCGAGCCTCTGGGAGCGGACGCGGGACCAGTTCGCGGACCTCCTCGGGACGGGCCGGGACACGGTATTTACCCGCGTCACCGCGCGGCTCGTCGCGACGCATGGAGAGAAGCTCGAAGGGCGGACGAGGTCGCTCAACTGGGAGCTCTTCGACGCGGCCGTCCCCGCGGCCACCGCCACGGCGCTCGAGGAACTCGTCGGCCGCGGCGAGGCGAAGGGGCTCACGGCTCGAGAGGCGACCCCCGAGGAGCTCCGGGGGCTCGCAAGCGCGCTCGAGAAGCCGTTCGGAGACCGGCTCTTCCTCTGGAAAAAGAGCAAGCAGGAGCTCGTCTCGGAGATGGACACGGCGCTCCAGGTCCCCGGCTGGGGGAACATCTTCACTCAACCGATCATCAACCGCATCGAGATGCTGGCGACGGGCGTGAGGACCCCGGTCGCCGCCAAGATCTTCGGGGGCGACCTCCACGAGATCCAGCGCGTGAGCCAGGAGCTGGCGGCCGTCCTGCGGAACATCCCGGGGGCGAGCGGCATCGTGCCCGACCAGATCGTGGGCAAGGGGTACATCGAGATCGACATCGACCGCGAGAAGGCGGCGCGCTACGGGGTCAACGTGGGCGACATCCAGCAGGTGGTCGACGTGGCGATCGGCGGCAGCCCCATCACGACGACCGTCGAGGGCCGCAGGCGCTTCCCCGTCCGCATCCGCTACGCTCGCGACTTCCGCTCGAACGAGGACGACTTGAAGCGCCTGCTCGTCACGGGCCGTGGCTCGGCCGCCGGCGGCATGGAAGACGGGGGCGAGATGGGGGGGCGGGGAGCGGCCTCGCAACCATCCGAGGCCGAGCCGCTCCAGGTCCCGATCGCCGAGGTCGCCACGGTCAAGGTGGTCGAGGGGCCCTCGATGATCAAGAGCGAGAACGGGCTCCTGCGATCCTACGTCTCGGTGACGGTCTCGGGCCGCGACGAGGTGGGCTTCGTCGAGGAGGCCCGGCGCGTCGTGGCCGAGAAGATAAAGCTGCCGCCGGGGATGTACGTGGAGTGGAGCGGGCAGTTCGAGAACGAGGTCCAGACCCGCAAGACCCTCTCGCTCATCTTCCCGGGCGTCATCGCGGTCATCGTGCTCATCCTCTACCTGACCTACAAGAGTTGGATCGACGCGGCGCTCATGATGTCGAGCGTCCTGGGCGCGCTCGCGGGCGGGGCCGTCTTCCAGTGGCTCTTCGGGTTCAACTTCTCGGTCGCCGTCTGGGTGGGCTACATCGCCTGCTTCGGCATGGCGACGCAGAACGGCATCGTCATGCTCATCTACATCCGCGAGGCGATCGACCTGCGCGGGGGCCTGGAGGGGATGCGGTCCGAGGAGGCGATCAAGGAGGCGATCCTCGAGGGGACGATCCACCGGCTCCGCCCGAAGCTCCTGACCGAGGCGACGACCATCCTCTCGATCACCCCGATGCTCTGGTCGACCGGCGTCGGCTCCGAGGTCATCCGGCCGATGGCGGCCCCGCTGCTGGGCGGGCTCCTGATCGCCGACGAGGTCGTCGACGTGTTCCTGCCGGTCCTCTACCTCGCGGTCAAGAAGCGGCAGTGGCGGAGGCTCCACGGCGTGGGGCCCTCGGGAGGCGGCCCGCGCCTCGAAGCGACGCCGCGCGGCGGAACGGCAGCCGTCTCGTGAGGGCCGCGAGAGGGGACGCCATGGACCCGCTCGCCGACGGGGCCCCGCCGAGCCTCGTTGCGGCTCGCGGTGGGACGTCGTCGAGGCCCAGACCCGAAGGTCGCCGAGGCACGGTCCCCGCCCGGCCCTTCGGGCGGCTATCCCATGCCCGCCCATTTGGCGTGAACGCGGTTCGATTCGTTGCCCTCCGCCCCGGCCCGCCGCCCGTCCCCCGACGAACCCCTGATGGGGCCCCTCGTTGCGTATTGAGCCCCGCACGAACGGGCTCCACCTCGGCACAGCCGGGTGCGACGGGCGGCGGACCGGGCCGGAGGGTTGTCCCTGGCCCGAAGGGTATTGTAGGCGATGACGCTCCGCTACAAATTCGTGCTGCCCGTCAACCTGATCCTCCTCGTCGTGCTCCTCTGCTCGTTGGGCTGGGAGTGGCGACGCCAGGAGGCGGCCGGCATGGCGCTCTTGCGCTCGAGGCTCGACGAGGAAGCCCGATTCATCCACGCGGCGGGCCGGACGTTCGGCCCGTCGCCACGGCTCGAGGAGTTCCTCAACGGCTTCTGCCACGCGATGGACCCCTCGGCCTCGCCCGAGCATCAGGTCTCGCTCATCGGCGCGGGCGGCCGGGTCGTCGCGACCGCGTCCGAGCACGCCCGTCGGCCGCTCGACCCGGCCCGATTCGCCGCCGCGGGGGACGGATTCCACTCGCACGTGCGAGACGGAGAGACGTTCCTCGTCCGGGTTTCGTCCGACGGGGAGGAGCGAGTCGTCGTCGCCGAGTCGACCCGCGCGGTCGAGGGCCGCGTGCGGGAGACCCTGCGCCGCCAGGCGGGCTGGTTCCTGGGCGCGGGCGCGCTGCTCCTGGGGGCGGTCAACTTCGTCATCCGCCGCGCGGTGCTCCGACCGATCGGGCGCATCTCGCGCGCGGTCGGCCAGCTCGAGCGGGGGAAGCTCGGCGCCCAGGTCGAGTCCCCCAACGGGGACGAGCTCGGCGCGCTGGCGCGGCGGTTCAATGCCATGTCGCGGGCGCTCGCCGAGCAGGCCGACGCCGAGCGGCGCGAGATGGAGACGGCCCGCCGCGTCCAGGAACACCTCCTGCCGCCGGCGGAGCTCCGGCTCGGCTGCCTCGTCGTCGCGGGCCGCTGCCTGCCCGACGGCCCCGTCGGCGGGGACCTGTACGACGTGCAACCGCTCCCCGGGGGCCGCGTGGGCGTCCTGCTGGTCGACATGTCGGGCCATAACGTGGCCGCGGCCCTCCACACCGCGATGGTCCGGGCGATCGTCTGGCGCGAGGCGGCCGACGCCGCGGGGCCCGGCGAGGTCCTCGCCCGCCTGAACGAGCGTCTCTGCGTCGACCTCCCGGACGAACGCTTCGCGACCGCGTTCCTCGCCTGGTTCGAGCCAGGCTCGCGCACGCTGCGCTACGCGAACGCGGGCCACCCCCCGGCCCTGCTGCGGCACGCCTCCGGTTCGACTTCCGAGCTGGAGCCCACCATGCCGCTCCTCGGCATCTTCGAGGATATGCCCGCGATCGACGCCCAGGCGCCGGTGGAACGCGGCTCGCGCCTGCTCGTGTTCTCCGATGGGCTGATCGAGGTCGCGGACTCCTCGGGCCGGATGTGGGGGGCGGCGGAACTCGGGGAGATCCTCGCGGCGGGCGAGGCCATGGCCCCCGCCCGGATCGTGGACCGTCTCCTCGAGCGTCGGGCAGAGGTGATTTCGCCCGAATCGCCCCGGGACGACGTCACCGTCGTCGTCGCGGATTATGAACCGGCGGCCGTCCGCGACGACCTCGAGCCGACAGGGCACGCGGATGGAGTCCGGTGACGGAGCCGCTCCAGCGTGGCGCCTGGACCAGCCGATCTCGAGCTCCGGGCGAGCCGTGGGCGCGCCCCAGGAGCCGACTCGACTGGTGCTGATGGCGACGCGCACGGCGCAAGATTTGCTGCGATTATCGTCGCCGGTGGGGCAGAGATCTCCTCGACTCAAAGAGGCGATCGGGCTCAAATTGGTCCACCGCCGCCCCCGGAGGGGGTGAACGGTGGCGATCCGCATGTCCGGGTCGCCGAGTACAAACGTCGGACCAAGAGGAGAACGAGCCATGGATCGTCGCGAACTGCTGGGCGTCTTGGGTGTCGGGGCCTTCGGGATCGCGGCCACGGGAGGTACCGCCCGGGCCGACCGCGAGGGCCACGAGCACGACGAGCACGTCGCAATGCTCGGCCGCTGCGCCAAGGTGTGCAACGAAGCGGCCCGCCACTGTCTCGGTGAGTTGAAGAAGGGCGGGGAGCATCAGGACCATCACGCCAAGGCCCACGAGGCGACGATGGACTGCCAGGCGTTCTGCACGCTCGCGGCCGCGCTCACGGCCCGCTCGAGCCGGATGTCGAAGTACGCCTACGCGGCGTGCGCCGATGCGTGTCGCGACTGCGCCGCGGCCTGCGAGGGCCAGCAGGCCGAGATCATGCAGGCGTGCCTGAAGGCTTGCCGCGAGTGCGAGCAGATGTGTCGCCAGCTGATGAAAGAGGGCGACCGCGCGTCCGGCGACCGTTGAACCCACGTCGCCCGCGCGGCGACGGAGGACGAGCGACGAGCGGAGCGGCCCGCGGGCTCCCGGGGGCCTTAGGGGTCGCTCCGTGCGCGAGGCGTCTTCCGGATTGACCCGGCGCGACCCGACCGAGACGGGTCCGCCCGGCAGCAACCAGGAGCGCAGGCGCCCTGGAGCGACCTTCGTGCATCCTCGGCCATATACCCCCTGGGGGTATATGGTCGAGGCATAAAGACCCCTTGGCCGTCGCGGCCTTGAATACGGGCGTTTCCATCCGTCCGCGGCTCGACTCGGGTGGCGGCGCGGCCGCCTTGAGGTCCAGGACGAGCGGGGCGGCGACAGCCCGCCCGATCTGCTGATCGCCTGCCCCGGCGATCGCGTCGATCCGCGCCACCCGGTCGTCGCCGCGCTTGAGCCGCTCCACCAAGTCCGGACCCTCCAGGACCGGTTGGGGGTTCCTGGACTTGCTCAAGGCGATCGGGCCTCGCGATTGGATCTGGACCTAAGCCAGCCGGTCGCGCCAAACCGGCTCCAGATCCGCCAGGATCGCCGGCTTCAGTCCCTTCGTGACGGCCTCGCGGGCCGCCGGCATCTCCTCCCGGCGGCGACCCCGCTCGGCGCCCCCTGCCCCATTGCCATGAGGTCCTCTCCGGTCGCCTCGATGCCCCGCTTCCGCGCGGCCCTCAGGCTCAAGTCCTCCATGGCGACCGGCAACCAAGGCGGGCCATCTTGAAGGCGGGACGAGGCATGGTCGCCAACTCCCAAGAATTGACAAGACGGCGGCACCCGGCCTCGTACGAATGCGTGGACGACCATCTCCACGCAAGCAAGCCGCAAGATTGCTTCGCATTTGGTCGCTCGATCTGGCCCCACGACCAGGACGCATAGAGACAAAATCCGTCGGCTCTCGTAGGACGAGTGTCTGTAAACCCGCGCGGTTGGTAAGGAGGCGTCGCCGGTTCCAGGGTCGAGCGCTAGGCGTCTTCGAGCCCGCAACGGGGTATCGCGCGGTAGCGGAAGAGGGGGCGGGAGTAACGCGATGCCTTGCGTTTCGAGCAATTGTTTCGCGTCTCTATGCAACGGGCGAGAATGCGTGTAAAGTCTTGCCGGCCGGATACCTGGGAAGCTTCTCGGCGCTCAGATGCTCACGCTTCGGGTCCGTGAGGCCGGAGGTTCAAATCCTCTCGCCCCGATTGATTTTTACCTGGCGTAACCCCATTCGGGTTGTCAGGGATCAACTCCGACGAGACGGCGGCGACGCTCGGCATCAGGCCGGTCGTCGCCGTCTTCGCGTTTAGGGCACCACGGCTCGTCGGGCCCTCGTGGCGGCGAATCGGCGGGGATGTCGCGTTGAACGTCGCGCCCTTCCGGCCGAATGAGGGTCGCCGCCCTGCCACCCGGCATGAGAAGCTGGCGGCGAACTTCGTGACCATGGTGAAGCTGGCCATGATCCACCGCCGCTTCCGACTCCTCGATTCACCGGGCAGGACCCAGGCCGGCGGCGAATCGCGCCGGATTTCACGCCCGCGGGCTGATGGCGCGGTCCGGCCGACCGGCTAGGATGAGCGGGTCGCAACCGACGCCCGACCCGAGACTCGAGCCGACCGGGGGACGACCATGCACCGCTGCCGCCTCGCGAACGCTCATCGTTTCGACCGCCGTGGATTCCTCCAGGCCTCGGCCGCCCTGGGAAGCCTGTCGGCCCTGGGGTCGGTCGCCGCGATCGGTGACGACGCCGAGGGGAGCGGCCGCCGCGACGGCCCCGGCCTGCCCGGCGCGCATCCCGGCCGCGTGGTCGAGGTGCGGCACCCGGGTTCCTGTCCGGGAGGCATGCCCGACCCCGAGGCCGTCCGGAGGATGGTCTCTCGCGGGATCACCTCGCTGACGGGCGCCGACGACCCTGTCGAGGCGTGGCGGTCGCTCTTCGCCAGGGGCGAAGTCGTCGGCATTAAGGTCAACCCCGTCGGGCAGCCGCACGCGATCAGCAACCACGCCACGGTCCACGCCATCGTCGAGGGGCTGGAGTCGGCCGGGATCCCGCGCAAGGACGTGGTTGTCTTCGACCGCTACAAGGATCAGTTCATCGAGGCGGGCTACAAGGCCAACCTCCCCGACGGCTGCCGCTGGGACTGGGCGGTCGACAGCTATGACGAGGCCCAGGTGGATATCGCGCGGTACGACCCGGACGAGTTCTCCACGATGGAGATCGTCCACGCCCGGCCCGGCGTCCACGACCCGAAGGACGACCGCACGCGGCGGTCGCACCTGGCGAAGGTGCTGACCCGGGGGGTCGACAAGCTGATCTGCATCCCCGTGCTGAAGGACCACGGCTCCGGCGGCGTGACGCTGGCCCTGAAGAACATGAGCCACGGGCTGGTCAACAACGTGTCGCGTAGCCACGGCACGCCGGACACCAACACCTGCAACCTGTTCATCCCGGCGATCGTGTCGAACCCGGTGATCCGCCGGAAGGCCGTGCTCCAGGTGCTCGACGGCCTGAACGCCGTGTTCCAGGGGGGCCCCGGCTCGCGGAAGGAATACGTCTGGCAGCACGAGACGCTGTTCTTCGCCACCGATCCGGTGGCGATGGACCGGATCGGCTGGGAGGTCGTCGACGCCAGGCGCGGGATTCAAGGGTTGCCGCCGGTCGCCGAGGTCGGAAGGCGGGGCAAGAACCCGACGGGGACCGAGGCGTTCGACTACCGCCAGCCGCAGCACATCGCCGGGGCCGGCGCCCTGGGGCTGGGCGTCTACGACCGGACGAAGATCGACCACCGCGTCGTCAAGCTTGGGTAGCACCCCGCCCCGGATCGCGGCTCCGGCAACCCAGGGCGGCAAGGGAATATCAGTCGCCGCTCACCCCGACTTTCACGACGAAGAGGCCCCTCGACGATGCCGCCGAGGGGCCACTTTTCTTTCGCGCGTGGGCGGGCCCTGAAACAGTCCGGGCCCCCGCGGCGAGGCGGAGACCCGGCGGTTTGTCTGGTACGTCACTCGGGCAACGGCTGGCCCTTGGTCTCCGGGGCGAACGGCAGGATCATCAGCCCCAGGGCGAAGACGGCGCACATCGCGACGCCGGCGTAGCGCATCGGCTCGGGCTTGTCGGCGAAGACGGAGCTGGTCAGGTAGCCAAGGACGAACGGGCCCGAGGCGGCCACGAACCGGCCGACGTTGTAGCAGAACGAGATGCCGGTGCTACGCAGCCGCGTCGGGAACAGCTCCGGGAAGTAGATCGCGTAGCCGCCGAACAGCGCGAGCTGGCAGAAGCCCATGATCGGCACGAAGACGAAGATCTGCCAGAATTCGTCCAGCAGCCAGAACGACAGCGAGGTCGAGACCGCGGCCGCGATGAACGAGATCGCGAACGCCGGCCGGCGTCCCATCCGCTCGGCCAGCTTGGCGTAGCCGTGGATGCCGAAGAACGCGCCGAAGTTGAACATCAGCAGCGTCATGCCGGCCCAGAAGGTGATCTTGCCGGAGATCTCCTGCTCCGACAGCCCCTGCGCGACGAAGTGCTTGCGGAGGACCGACTGGCTCAGGTCGTTGCTGAAGACGCCGATTCCCCACAGGCCGACCACGCCCGAGAACGCCAGGACCATCCCGACGATCGTGTTGCGTCGCCAGCGCGGGTCGGTGAACAGCTCGGTGACCGAACCCAGCTTCTTCGCCCCCGCGCCGTCGCCCTCCTCTTCCTTCCGCGCCGCGGCCTTCCAGCGCTCGGGCTCCTTGAGCCTGAAGAAGATAGGGATGACCAGCAGCGACGGCAGGAGGCCGACGAGGAACATCGCCCGCCACGCGCTGCCGACGGCTCCGGACTGCTCCGCCGCCCCCATCCCCATGCCGATCACCGCCGCCGACATGTTCCCCACGGCCGAGAGGGCCTGGAGCCATCCCAGGGCGTGCGGCCGGGCGCGGTCGGACATGACCTCGGCGACCAAAGATACCCCCACCGCGAATTGCCCGCCGACGCCCAGCCCGGTCAGGAAGCGGTATCCGGCGAACTCCCAGACGTCTCGCGACAGGGCGCTCAGGCCGGTGAACGCGGAGTATGTCAGGATCGTCAGCATCATCGTCTTCGCCCGGCCGAGCTTGTCGCCGAGGATGCCGAAGAAGATTCCGCCGGTGGCCCAGCCGATCATGAAGATGCTGGTCGTGACGCCCGAGTACCAGCCCACGTCGCTCGCCGTGGCCGGGTCGCCGGGCGTCGCGCCGAGCAGCTCGACCACGGCCGGCCTGCGCGCCAGGTTGAAGAGCTGCTGATCCATCGTGTCGAACAGCCAGCCCAGCGTGGCGACCAGGAACACGAACCACTGGTAGCCGTTCAGCTCGCGCCACCAGGCGACGGAATCCGTGGAAGCGGGGGGCGGCGGGACGTCGTCATTGATGTGCATGGGGCTGGCTCCGAGGCGGGGTGGGGCGGCGCGACGTGTCCAGGCGCGGCCGGCCGAGCCACGATAAGACCACGACGGACGTCCCGGGACAACCCGCCGGCGCCCGGCCGCCCATCGCGGGCGCGCCCTGCAATTCCGGTTGAAGGGAGCCGCGCGGTCCGAGAGTCAACGCGTCGGAGATCGTCCTGGGAATTTCAAGATTCCTGAAATCCCGCCGATCCCGTCGCTGACCATATCTGGTGCTTGATGACGGCGCTCTTTGACAATCCGGAAGCAATCGAGATCCGCGGGGCGGCGGTCCACGAGGATCGCCCGGCACCGGCCCGGTCCCGTCCCTTCCCCCGCCACCAGGGAGTAGCCATCCCAGCGACCGGCGCGGGCCGTCGCCGCTGGAGATGCGTCGACCGCGCCGGACGCGCGCCATCGCCGTCGCCGAAACCCGACGGCCCCACGCGGTCCTTCGGGCCACCCGCTCACGGTGAAACTAGGGGACGCGCGTCCCACGCTCGGCGAGCCCGACGACCCGCGAAAACCACTTCGAAAACGACGAACGAAGCCAAGGCATCTTGGCCACAAGCCTATTATCCGGCAACGACTTAACCGCGTTGCGGCGAAAACCGCGGCGCGCGAACGAAGCCAACTCGCGATGTCCGCTCCGTCCCGGAGTTCGTCGCGGGGGACGGGCCGTCGGCGGTCGGCCCGAGGGCGGGTCGCCAAGATCGGTGGGCCCCCCTTCGCAAGCCCCTCGCCACGGTGGCGACACGCCGCTAAGATCGTCGGGATGAAACGGAAGACCGTCCACGCGCTAGGAATTTCCACCTTCCTCGTCGCCGCCCTGCTCATCGGGATCGAGTCGGGAACCCTGCCGACGGGCATCCCCGGCGAGTGGGAATGGCTGCCGGTGAAGGCCTCGCCGTCGATCCCCTGGCTGCTGCTGTCGGCGGCCGGGGCGGCGGCCTACGCCGGGTACGCCGGTTTGGGATTCCGCGCGCTAGGGGTCCCCTCGCGGCGGGGTTACGGCGAGCTCGGCTGGGTCGCCGGCCTGACGGCGTCGGCCGTGGTCGTGCAGGTGCTCATCGCCGTCGGCGCCCCGGACGAGTACGACCTGACCCGATGGGCCTACGTCCATCATTCCGAATGGTCGACCGGATATTTCGAGATCGCGCGCGACCAGGCGGCGGCCGATCCGTGGAAGTTCCTGGCCGAATACCCGACGTGGATCGAGTCGCAGGATCCCTTCCATATCGGCACCCATCCCCCGGGCCTCGTCGCGACGCACGCGGCGCTGCTGGCGTTCGTGGAGCGGAATCCCGGGCTGAGGGACGCGCTGATCGCCGCCACGCCGCCGTCGGTCGCGATGGGATTCCGGCAACTGGAGGCGATGAGCGGGCGACCGATCCCGCACACCGACCGCGCCGAGCTTTTCCTCTTCAGCCTCCTCACCCTGCTGCTCTGCGCGGGGACCGTCGCGCCGATGTACCTGATGGCGCGAGAGGCCCTGCCGCCGCAGCTCGCCTGGTGCGCCGCGGCGCTCTGGCCGATCGCCCCGGCGATGAACCTGTTCCAGCCGCTGGCCGACGCCGCCTTCCCGTTCCTCTCGGCCGGCGCGCTGGCGGCCGGCGCGTGGTCGGCCCGGCTGAACGGGATCCCGGGCGCCGCCGGCTGGCTGGCCGTGGCGACGGGGATCATCTCGGGCGTCGTGATGGGTGTGGGGATGATGTACACCCTGGCATTCCTGCCGATCGGCCTGATGGTCGCGCTGGTCGTCCTGTCGACGCGATCGAACATCTGGTCCCGCCGGC
Organism: Paludisphaera sp.; assembly: GCF_037189885.1. NCBI lineage: Bacteria > Pseudomonadati > Planctomycetota > Planctomycetia > Isosphaerales > Isosphaeraceae > Paludisphaera > Paludisphaera sp. Next base: position 80,980 of record NZ_JBBCIR010000030.1, on the reverse strand, counting down.
TGAAGAGCATCGCCTGGATCGGCTTCGGCTTCCTGGCGTTCGTGGGCCTGTCCTGGCTGATCACCGGCGCGAACCCGTTCGTGGTCTGGCGGTGGAACCTCCACCATCACGCCCGGTTCTACGACGAATTCCCCCGCTCGTACTGGCCGTGGCTGTTCGCCAACCCGATCGAGACGGCGATCGCGATGGGGATCCCCGCCGCCGTCTGGTGCACGACCGGCGCGGCGGCCGACCGTCGCTACGTCCCGCGCGTGGCGTGGTGCGCCCTGGCCGTGGTCGCGATCGCGAACCTGACCGGACGCAACATGGGGGAGGTCGCGCGGCTCTGGATCCTGTTCCTGCCGCCGCTGATGGCCGCGGCCGGCGTCGGCCTGACGCGGCTCGGCGGCGGGCCCCGGGCCGTCGTCGCGACCGTCGCCCTGACGGCGCTCCAGACCCTGGGCCTCCAGTCGCTCATCCAGGTGGTCTACCCGACCTGAGCGTCACAGGAGGACGGTGGTCACCCGGACGCCCAGCTCGTCGCCGATCAGGACGAGGTCGCCCCGAGCGACCGTCCGGCCGCCCGACGTCACCTCCACGGGCTCCCGGCCGTGGCGATTCAGCTCCAGCACCTCGCCCGGCTTCAGACCGGCGAGGCGCCCCAGGGGGATGCTGATCCGTCCCAGCTCCACGGTCAGCGTGACCGGGGCGTCGAGCGGGTCCACGACCGGCTCCCCGGCGCGGTTCGGCGCGGCGCTCATGGCGTTTCCTCCAGTCGTTCGAGCCCCGCGAAGCATCGGGCCGGTCGCGACCACGCGACGCCCCGACGAACCCGGCTCCGGCTCGACGGCGATTCGGTACTCCTCGTCCCCCGCCGCGCAGACCAGCGCAAACGTCCCGCGGGGCTCGTCCGGGGTCCCCGTCAGGCCCGGCCCGGAGAGCGGCAAGACCGCCCCCACGCGCAGCCGTCGCAGGCCAAGCGGCATCGGCGACGCGCCCGCCACGGCCCGCCAGTCCGAGGCCGAATCGACCGCGCCGGGGGGGATCGCCCGCCGCTCCTCGCGAGTCGCCGACGGCTCGGCCCAGTAAGATGCCAGGCTCGACGGCAGCCACAGCCTCGCGGCCCCCGCGACCTCGCCGACCCGGACGGCCCAGCGGATCGTGACGACATCCCCCAGGCCTTCGATGTCGAACGGGCTGGGGCCGACGCGATCGATCGACAGGTCGAGCGCGTCGCCTTCCGGCCCGCCGCCGAAGCGGAATGGGCTCGCGTCGGCCTTCGCCATCTCTTCCAGGCCGCGGACGATCAGATAAGTCCAGACGCCCCATTCGACGGGCGTGGTCTGGAGCCGGGATTCGGCGAAGGGCCGGTCGTAGCCGAGCAGCCGATCGACGACCGCATGGACGATCGGGATATCGACGCCGATCGCCAGCCGCGTCCCCATCCGAGGCCATCGGAGCTGCGCCACCAAGCCTGGACGCCCCAGGGCGGACGGGCGCGGGTCGACCTCCGGGCGGTCGAAATCGGCGTGGAGGCCGAGCCAGGCGAGCGCCTCGCGGACGGCCACCGACGCCAGCCAGCCCGCCGCCCGGCGCTCCAGCGCGAGCGACCGGCGAGAGAGACGGGGCAGGCCGGCACAGATGTCTGGCGTGTCGACCGCCTCGATGGTCATGGGCGGCCCCCCGGCGGGTGGGGGATCGCGATACGGCCCTCCGAGCGCAGCCGATCCCAGGCCTCGCGGAGGATGCGCGCCTCCAGCCGCGTGACGGCCGGGGCGATCCTCGCCGTCGGCGGCGCGATCGACCGGGCCTGTCGGACGATCGGGTAGGGTATGCGTTGCAGGGCCCGGCGCGCGGCGAACGGCTCGCATTCGGCGAGCAGGCGGAAGGCGGTCGCCAACCCCAGGAGCGCGACCCCGCGGCGGCCGGTCGCGCCGGCGTCGCGCGCGGCCTTCACGTCCCGCCCCGCCAGGTCGCGGACCTCGGGCGAAGGGCCGCCCGCCCCCGCCAGGGCCGACTTGATCCGCCCCACTGCTCGCCAGAGCCGGAACGCCTCGATCGGGGTCGTCCGCGTCAGCCCGACGATCACCGGCGGGTCGTCGTCGCGGTCGGAGCCCCCGACGAGCCTCTCGGTCCAGAGGGCCATGACCCATTCGAGGACCTCGGGATGGGGCGGCCGATCCGGCCGGGGCGGCGGGCCGTCGCCCCGGAGGAGTCGCGCGAGTCCCTCGGGCCCGCGCGTCGCGACGGTCGCGCGGACGGCCGGGGATTCCTCGAGCAACGCCCGCGCCAGCCAGGTGGGGTGGACGCGCGACAGGTCCGCGCGGGCCTCCTCGCGATGGCGACGGCGCAGGCGTTCCAGGGCCGCCGGGTCGGCGAAGGCTCGGGCGATGCGCTCGGCGTCGCTCGCGGTCGTCATCGGTCGGCTCCGGCTCAGGCCCAGCGCTTCACCAGGATCAGTCGGTCGGCGTCGCGGTCGACGGCCGCCTCGTCGAATCGGGCGAAGGAGGCGACGAGGGGGTCGTCCGGCGTCCGCCCGAGGTGATCGAGCCAGCCGAGGCCGTGGAACGTCATCGCGAGGCCATCGCGCGTCAACTCGTAGTCGAGCGAGGCGGGGGGCCCGCCGGGATTGCGGCGCAGCCAGTCCTCGACGCCGACCTCGGCGTCGCGGATGACCTCCCCGAGCGCCACGGCCTCCGCCTCCGGGATGGGGGAGCGGCCGAGCACCAGGTCGCGGAGCTTGGCCAGGTCGCGGGCCGTCGAGCCCTCCTCCGGGTCGCCGAACCGGGCCGTCCCCGCGATCCGGTCCTGCTCGGCCTGCGAGCGGAGCGTCCGGGCGCGGGCGAGGGCGCCGAAGATCTGGTCGGGCGTGTAGGGCTTGGCGACGAACTCGTCGGCGCCGGCGCGGAAGCTGTCGACGCGGCTCCGCGCCGCGATCCGCGCCGAGACGACGACGACCGGCACCAGGCAGGTCTGCCGCGCCGCCTTGACGGCCCGGCAGACCTCGAAGCCGCTCATGTCCGGCAGCATGAGGTCGAGGAACACGACGTCGGGGGAGAACCGGCCGAGCTGCGCCAACGCCTCGCGGCCGTCGTGGGCCGGGGCGGAATTGTAGCCGCGGAGCCTGATCAACATCCCCAGCAGCTTGTTGGCTTCCGGCTCGTCTTCCACGATGAGGGCGGTAGGCATCGGCTCGACTTCTCGGGAGGGCGCCGGCGCGACGCCGGCTTGGATCGCGGCGGCGCGACGGCCTAGGCCTGGGTCGCGGTACCGGACTGGACCGGGGCGGATTCGGCTTGGGGCCCCGCGGCGGGGGGCCGTCGCGGGAGGCGCACCGTCATCCGGGTCCCCCCCTCGGGGAGCTGACCGGGCTCGACGCGCCCGCCGTGCATCTCGACGAACTGCCGGGCGATGCTCAGCCCCAGGCCGAGCCCTCGCTTCTGGAAGCCGAACTCGCCCGACGAATGCCTGCTGGGGTCGAGCTGGGTGAAGAACGGCTGGAACAGATGTTGGAACGACTCCGGGTCGATCCCGACCCCGTGGTCCTCCACCCGGATCTCGGCCCAGTCCGGGCCGTCGGCGCGGGCCCGGAGGGCGAGCTCCCCGCGGTCCGGGGTGAACTTGATGGCGTTGGTCATCAGGTTGACCAGCGCGGCGCCGACCTTGTCGGCGTCCAGCTCGAACTCCCCCAGATCCGGGGGGACGTCCAGGGACAGGGTCAGCCCGCGGGCGTTGATGAACGGGCGGACCCGGCCGACGACGTCCCGGATCAGCTCCGGCAGGTCGACGGGCCGGGGCTCCAGGGCGCGACGGAAGTCCTCGGCCCGCAGCAGGGTCAGCATGTTGGTGACCAGCCGCGAGAGCTGGCGCCCGCTGGAGGAGATCTGGCGGAGGATCTCCTCCTCCTCGGGCTCGCGGTCGGGGCGGGAGAGCCGCAGCAGCTCCGTCAGGCCCAGGACCAGGGTGATCGGGGTGTTGAACTCGTGGCTGGCGACCTCGATGAAGGCGGTCTTCAGGCGGTCGACGCGCGACAGCTCCTCGTTGGCCTCGGTCAGCCGGTCGTTGGCCTCGCGCAGCTCCTCGATCAGGGCCTTCCGCTCGGCCAGCAGGTCGTACTTCTCCGCGGCCTCGCGGATGACGTTCTCCAGCTCGACGGCGTCCCAGGGCTTGAGGATGTAGCGGAAGATGTGGCCTTCGTTGACGGCGTTGATCACCGCCTGGATGTCCGCGAACCCGGTGAACAGCATGCGGATGGCGTCGGGCTGGCGCCGCCTGGCCTCGGCGAGCAGGCAGTCGCCGGTCATCCCGGGCATCCGCTGGTCGGAGAGGATGAGCTGGATCTCGTTCGAGTCCATCAGCTCCAGGGCGTCGCGCGCGTTGGGGGCGGTGAGCACGCGATAGGCGCGGTGGAACTGATGCCGGAGGCTCTCCAGCACGTCCACCTCGTCGTCCACGATCAACAGCGTGTGCCGCCGCTTCATCCGGTTCGCTCCGCCCCCCGGCCGACCTCCCGGCGCGTGGCCGGCCCGCCGGCCCCGCGCCGTCGGTTCACGCCCCCGGCGAGGGGGAGCGATCCGACAGCCGATCCACCATCGATTCCAGGCAGCTCACGCGCCCCTTCAGGCTCTCCACCTCGTCCAGGAGCTTCTCTCGCTCCGCGGCGGCCGTCTCCAGGCGGTCGTACTCGTCGGCGGCCAGGCGGACGGCGTCCAGCAGCTCCTCGGGCTGCCACGGCTTGCGGATGAACTGGAAGACGTGCCCCTGGTTGATCGCCGCGATCACCGACTCCAGGTCGGCGAACCCGGTGAACAGCATCCGGACCGCCTGGGGATACCGCGACTTCAGCCGGGTCAGCAGCTCGACCCCGGTGATCTGCGGCATCCGCTGGTCCGACATCACGATGTGGACCTCCTCCTCCTGCATCAGCCGGTACCCCTCCTGGGCGCTGTGCGCCTTCAGGACGCGATACTCGCGGCGGAGCAGGTCGTGGACCGAGTCGCACACGTTGGGCTCGTCGTCGACGATCAGCAGGCAATGCTTCTTCGTGGCCATGGCCGCCCCCCCGGTATCCGCGTCACCCGGCCCTACTGTACCATCTGGAGGGCCGCCGGGAAGCCCCCGCGGCCGGCCGGTCACGCCGTCGGCGCCCGATCGCGGGCCTGCGGGAGCAGGATGCGGAACCGGGTCCCGCGCCCGGGCTCGGAATCGACCTCGATCCGGCCGCCGTGGCCGGTGATGATCCCGTGGCTGATCGCCAGCCCCAGGCCGGTCCCCTCGCCCACCGGCTTGGTGGTGAAGAACGGGTCGAACAGCCGGTTCATGTCCCCCGGCGCGATGCCGTCGCCGTCGTCGGCGACGCTGATCTCCACCCAGTCCCCCAGGTCCCTCGCCCCGATCTCGATCCGCCCCCCCTCTCCTCGCCCCGCCGCCTCGATCGCCTGGAGCGCGTTGATCACCAGGTTCAGGAGCACCTGCGAGATGTCCGACGGGACGCAGTCGATCCGCTCGACCCCCCCCGTGTCGACGACCATCTCGATGCCGTCCCGGCGCATGCGGTTCCGGGTCATCTCCAGGGCGCTGTCGATCAGCTCGACGATCGACGCCCGCTCCCACCTCGGCCGCGACGTCCGGGCGAGCCCGCGCATCTTCTGCACGATGTTCGCCACCCGGCGCACCCCCTCCAGCGTCCGGTCGATCATCGGCTCCAGGTTCTCGCGGATGTACGGCCAGTCGATCTCCTCGGAGATCTCCCGGAGCCGCGCGACCTCGGCCGGGCGGAGGTCCGCGACCGCCTCGCACGCCCTCTCCCCCTCGATCAGCATCTGCAGCAGGCCCTTCACGTCCCGGCGCAGGACCGCCAGGTTGTTGCCGACGTAGGAGAGCGGGTTGTTGATCTCGTGGGCCACCCCGGCGCTGAGCAGGCCGATGGAGGCCAGCTTGTCCGTGTGGGCCAGCATGGCGCGCATCCGCTGGCGCTCGGCCTGGTCGCGGATCGAGGCGACGTACTCGACGCGGCCCTCGGTCTCGACCGAGCTGAGCGAGATCTCCACCGGGAAGCTCGTCCCGTCGCGGCGACGGCCCGACAGCTCGACCGTCTTGTTCAGGATCTCCGCCAGGTCGAACCCCTCGCTCGGTCCCTCGGCCGAGCCGGGCGCCGTCGTGGGGACCAGCATCGAGAACGGCTGGCCGACCGCCTCCGCCGACTTGTAGCCGAAGACCGCCTCCGCCGCCGGGTTGAACAGGATGACGCGGCCCGCGCCGTCGGCCACCACGATCGCGTCCAGGCTCCCCTCGGTCAGCCGCCGGTAGCGCTCCTCCGACCGCGACAGCTCGCGGTTCTTCTCCTCTAGCGCCTTCGCCGAGAGCATCTGGACCTCGGCGAATCGGCGGCGGGTCCGCTCCAGGGCGACCCGCTCGGTCACGTCGCGGACCGTCGCCAGGACGGCGGTCTGGCCGTCGAAGTCGATCGTCGAGGTCGTGACCTCCACCGGGATCGCCCTCCCCGACTTGCAACGGAACGTCGCCTCGGAGGACGATGGCCCGGCGCTCCTCGCCCGGTCGAGCCGCCCGCGGAAGCCGCCGGCGTCGTCGATCCTGCCGGCGTCCATCCCGACCAGCTCGTCGACCCCGTAGCCCAGCAGCTCGGAGGCGGCGCGATTCGCGTCGAGGATCCGGCCGGTCTCGTCGTGGACGAGGACCGCGTCGTGCATCCCCTCGAACATCGCCCGGACCCGGCGCTCGGAGGCCGCCGCGGCCTCCTCGGCCTGGATCCGCTGGCTGATCTCCGTGACGAACGCGAAGAAGCCGACGACCCGGCCCTCTTCATCGCGCGTCGCGTCGATCAGCAGCTCCACCGGCACGTCCCGCCCGTCCTTGGTGCGATACCGCTTGACGATCGACGCCCGCCCCCCGGCCAGGATCTTCTCGTGCGACTCCAGCGTGGCGTCGCGGAACTCCGGCGCGGTCAGGTCGACGACCGACATCCCCAGCAGCTCCTCGCGCGGGTAGCCGAGCAACTCGCAGAAGGCGTCGTTGACGTAGTCGAGCCGACGATCCATGTCGATCGTGCCGAACGCCTGCGGGCCGTCGGCGAGCATCCGATGATGGAGCCGCAGGAGCGCCTCGTCGGGCTCGCCCCCGGCGTCGGGGCGCGCGGCGCCGGCGGGGGCGGTCCGCCCCCCCGCATCGCCGTCACGATCGGGCGCGTCGAACGTCGAAGCCACGGCAACCCCTCGCCGGCCCGAGATCCCCTCGCATCGGTCCCCACGTCAGTCATACTATATAGGGTAAAGCCCCGAATCCACGACCGTCCTCCCCGCCGTCCGGGGCGGACTCCCCGCCGACAGGCCGCGGCGACGCCCGGAGACGACTCGAACGCATCATGCCCGTATTCACGCACCACATATTCGTCTGCGGGAACGTCCGCGAGCCCGGCCACGCCCGGGGTTGCTGCGATCCGGGGGGGACCCAGGTACTCAAGGAGGCCTTCAAGGCCGAGCTGAGGAGGGCGGGGGTTGGCCGGCTCGCCCGCGCCAACCACGCCGGCTGCCTCGACCAGTGCGAGCACGGGCCGGCCGTGGTGATCTACCCGCTGGGGGTCTGGTACGGCAACGTCCGGGTCGAGGACGTCCCCCGGATCGTGGCGACGACGGTCCTCGGCGGCGAGATCGTGCATGACTTGCAGATCGCCGACGACTGCCTGAACAATCCCAGGTGTCCACATCGCGCTGGCACCCCCGCCCGGCCCGAGGGCTGAGCCGATGCAAGTCGCCGCCACGATCGCCGACGCCCGGCTCGCCGTCGGGCGGGCCCGCGCCGAGGGCCGCCGGATCGGCCTGGTCCCGACCATGGGGGCGCTGCACGCCGGCCACGTCGCGCTGGTCGAGGAGTGCCGGAGGCTCGCCGACTTCACGGTCGTCTCCCTCTTCGTGAACCCCTCGCAATTCGGCCCCAACGAGGACTACGACCGCTACCCGCGGACGCTGGAGGCCGACCTGGCCAAGTGCGAGGCGGCCGGGGTGGACCTGGTGTTCCGGCCGACCGCCGACGTGATGTACCCCCGCGGCGTCCCTTCGGCGACGTTCGTGGAGGTGCCGGGGCTGTCCCACGTGCTGGAGGGGGCGGTCCGGCCCGAGCATTTCCGGGGCGTGGCGACGGTGGTCCTCGGCCTGTTCGAGATCATCCGGCCCGACCTGGCGATCTTCGGCCAGAAGGACTACCAGCAGCAGGCCATCCTGCGCCGGATGGTCGCCGACCTTCACGTCCCCGTCGCGATCGTCACCCACCCCATCGTCCGCGAGCCCGACGGCCTGGCGATGAGCAGCCGCAACATCTACCTGGACCCGGCCCAACGGCAGGGCTCCCGGGCGCTCTGGCGGGGGCTGGAGGCGGCGCGCCGGGCCGTCGCGGGGGGGGAGTCCGACGCCGATCGGGTTCGACAGATCCTCCGGGCCCCGATAGAATCCGAGGGGGAGGCGGCCCTCGACTACGCCGAGGTCGTCGACGCCGAGACCCTCGAGAGGCTCGACCGGATCGCGCCCGGGCGGCCGGCCGTCGCGTTGGTGGCGGCCCGATTCGGCAAGACCCGGCTCATCGACAACGCCCGCCTGACGGAGTGAGACGACCACGCATGCAGCTCAAGGTGCTCAGGAGCAAGCTCCACCTGGCGACCGTCACGCGGAGCGACCTGTATTACCACGGAAGCCTGACCATCGACCCCGACCTGATGGACGCCGTCGGGCTGCTGCCTTACGAGTCGATCCTGATCAGCAACGTGGCGACCGGCGCGCGCGCCGAGACCTACGCGCTGCCCGGCGAGCGCGGCTCCGGCGCGATCGAGCTGAACGGCGCGATGGCCCGCCTGGGCGCCGTGGGCGACCGGATCATCGTGATGGCCTTCGCCCAGGTCGACGCCGCCGAGGTCGAGTCCCACCAGCCCCGCGTCGTCGCCCTGGACTCCCGCAACCGGATCTCCGAGCGCATCGACTACCCGCCGGTGGGCGAGGCCCGCGACGCCCCCTTCCGCAACGGCCGCGAGGCCTGGACCGAGATCGTCTGATCCGCCCGGCCCGGCCCGCCACGCGGCGGCCCGGCCGACGGGGCGAGGAACGCCATGCGCCAGATCCTGTTCACGATCCCGGTCCTCAACCTCCCCATCTACGGCTACGGCGCCATGCTGGTCCTGGCGTTCGCCTCGTCGACGCTCCTGGCCGCCTGGCGCGCGAAGCGGGAGAAGCTGGACCCGGAGCTCGTCTTCGACATGGCCTTCTGGCTGTTCGCCGGAGGGCTCTTCGGCGCGCGGCTGTTCTACGTCGTCCAGTATCGCGACGGCTTCCACTCCCCGCTGGACTTCTTCAAGTTCTGGAACGGCGGGATCGTCTACTACGGCGGCATCTTCGGCGGCGTGGCGGCGTTCTTCATCTACCGGAAGTTCAACCCGTTCCCGATCCGCCCGTACCTCGACGCCCTGGCGCCCTCGATCGCGATCGGCACGCTGTTCGGCCGCCTCGGCTGCTTCCTGAACGGCTGCTGCTTCGGCGACCTCTGCCACACGGCGCTGGGCGTGCGGTTCCCCAAGCCCACCGACCCCTGGGCGAGCCAGGTCCGCAACGGCCTGATCCCCCCCTCGGCCGAGTCCTCGCTCCCCCTCCACCCGACGCAGCTCTACTCCGCGCTCGACGCGCTGGTGCTGCTCGTCCTCCTGAGCGCCTACTTCCCCATGCGGCGCCGCGACGGCGAGGTGATCGGCGTCCTCATGATCGCCTACCCGATCACCCGGTTCCTCATCGAGTACGTCCGCAACGACGAGGGGATCTTCTTCGCCGGGATGACGATCTCGCAGACGATCAGCGTCGGGTTGCTGGCGTGCGCGGGGGCCTACTGGTGGTGGCTCTCCACGCGGCCGATGTCCCGCTACGCCGACCTGCCGCTCGCCCCGGCCGAAGCCCCGGAGCCGGCCGCGTCGGCGTCCTGAGTCGTCAGCCGCCGGCCGAGGCGAGCACGACGGCGCGAAGGTCGAACAGGGCCCCACGCGGTGGGTCGGCCGGGCGGATCTCGATCGTGTGGACTCCGGGGTTGAGGTCGACCTCCGCGACCGGGAAGACGCGGTAATCCGTCCACCCCCCCGTCCCCTCGGCGACCCGTTCGTGAGCTGAGCCGTCCAGGCGTATCTCGTAGCGGTTGCCGGCGTCTCCGTTGCTGTTGGCGTACTCCAGGCACAGGTGGTAACGCCCGGCGGCCTCGGGCTCGACGAGGAACGACCACGAGGCCCGGTCGTCGCCCTCGTGCCAGTAGCCGAGGTTGCCGAACGACCCTTCGAACTTGAGCGAGGATCCCGAGACGACCGCCGAGGCCGCCCCCAGGCGGATCGATCCGTCGGCCTGGATGACCGTCCTGATCGTCAGGTCGGGGTCGTCCCAGGTCGACCTCGGCGAGAACCCCGCGGCGTCGCGCGTCGCCGCGACGCGGACCGCCGCGACGAGGGACGGATCCGAGGCGAGCCACGCGACCAGGACCGTGGCCGCCGCCGACGCGGCGAGCGCCGCCGGCCTGGCCGCGCCCCATCGCCCCCCTTCGGCGGGGCCATCCAGGAACCGCCGCAGATCCTCCGCCAGCTCCCGCGCCCCGGGGTAGCGGTCCTCCGGGCGCCCGCGCAGGCATCGCAGCGCGACGCGGTCCAGCTCGCGCGGGACGCCGGGCGCGACGCGGCTCGGCGGGAGGCTCACCGCATCGCGGCGCGTCGCCGAGGCGCCATCCAGTTCCTGGGGGACGCGGCCGGCGAGCATCTCATGGAGGATGACCCCCAGGGTGTAGACATCGGTCGCCGGGCCGACCTCCCCCGGACCGCCGGCCTGCTCCGGGGCCATGTACCGCGGGGTGCCACGTCGCCCCCCCTCCTCGCCCCAGTGGGCGTCGGACTCGGTCCATTTGGCGACGCCGAAGTCGGCGATCTTGGGGACCCCGTCGCGCGTCATCAGGATGTTCGACGGCTTCAGGTCGCAATGGATGATCCCGTGGCGGTGGGCGTGGTCCACGGCCTCGGCCACGATCAGGATCGTCTCGGCCGCCGCCCGTGGGGGCCACGGCTCGCCGGTCATCCGGTCGGCGAGCGAGCCGCCGTCCACCAGCTCCAGCGCCAAGAACGGGCGGTCGCCGTGGGTGCCGATGTCGTAGATCTGGACGATGTAGGGATGCTGGAGCTGGGCGACGGCCCGCGCCTCGATCTCGAACAGTCGCGCGACGACGTCGGGGCGGCGCGCGACCATCTTCAGCGCCGCCGGGCGGCCGAGCTTCACGTGCCGCGCCTTGTAGATCAGCCCCGTGCCGCCGACGCCGATCGGCGGCCCCTCGACGACGTAGTCGGCGAGGATCGGCGGCTCGCGGTCGAGCGGCCCGGCGGCGTCGCGGCCCGGCGCGCGTCCCGCCAGCGAGCGCCTCAGCTCGTCCAGGACGTGGTCCGTATGGCGGTCCAGCGCCTCCGCGCGGGACTCGCAGCGGGCGCACGAGTCGAGGTGGCGTCGGACGGCCTCGATCCCGGCCTCGGGGAGATCGCCCAGGGCGAAAGCCCGCAGGACGTCGTCGTCCAGGCATGGTGGGGTGGGAACTTGCGGCTCCACGACGGGCTCCGGTACCATGGCGCGGAAGCCGGCCGGCGTCGGCCCTCCCGCTCGCACCCTCCTCGTCCCGAGCGACCGCCGTCATGGTATCGCGGCGCGACCCCAACGGGAAGCGCCGAGCCGATCGCGAGGACGCCGCGATGGAACGCCCTTCGGCCCCCTCACGCCCCCGTCGCGTCGCCGGCGACGCGGCGGGCGAGACGTCGCTCACGCTGCTGGAGAGCGTCCGACGCCGCGAGGGGGACGCCTGGCGGCGGCTGCTGGACCTCTACACGCCCCTGCTGCGGCACTGGATCCGCCGCTGGGGCGTGCGTCCCGAGGACATGGACGACGTCACCCAGGACGTCTTCCAGGCCGTCGCGACCAGCCTGGACGGGTTCCGTCGCGAACGCGAACGCGACTCGTTCCGCGGCTGGCTCCACGGCGTCGCCCGGCACAAGGCGCTCGCCCACCTGCGCAAGTCGGGCGGGAGCGGTCCCGTCGCCGCGGGGCTCCACGAGGCGGCCATGAAGGCCGCCGCCCCCGACGAGCCGCCCGACGACGAGGAGCGTTCGCTCCTGAGCGACCTCTACCGCGACGCCCTGGAGGCCGCCCGCGCCGAGTTCGAGGAGCGCACCTGGCACGCCTTCTGGCTATCCGCCGTCGAGGGCCGCGCCCCGGCGGCCATCGCCCAGGAGCTGGGGGTCTCCCCGGCCGCCGTCCGCCAGTCCAAGTCGCGCGTCCTGCGACGGCTCAAGGATCTGATCGGCGAGCCCCCCCGGTCGCTCGCCGTCGGGCCGACGGGCTGAAGGTCGACGGCGTCGAAACCGTCGAAGCCCGCGGCCGTTTCGCCGATTTCGAAACTGCTGTCACACCAGGCGCGATGTACTGGCGGTGGGCGATCCGGCGCGCCCTCTTGGCTCGCCCGGTCGCATCCGGCCTGATACCTCTCCGTTCGTCCTTGATGGAGACACGCCATGCCGCGTAGGCGCCCCGGCTTCACGCTGATCGAGCTTTTGGTGGTGATCGCGATCATCGCCGTCCTGATCGCGCTACTGCTCCCGGCCGTCCAGGCCGCCCGCGAGGCCGCCAGGCGCTCGCAGTGCACGAACAACCTGAAGCAGATCGCCCTGGCGATGCACAACTACCAGTCGGCCCTGAACACCCTGCCGCCGGGCAAGAAGGGGGACGCCTGGGGGAGCTGGATGGTCTTCATGCTCCCCTACATCGAGGCCGTCAGCGCCTACAACGCCTGGAACTATTACGGCAACAATTCCGGCGACCCGGGCACCATCGACTTCGACTTCCGGTACAACGGCGCCGCCAACATCACCGTGACCTCGGCCCGGATCTCGGCGTTCATGTGCCCCAGCGACGGCGGCAGTCAGACGCTCAGCGGCATCGGCATCACGGTCAACGGCGTGACGAAGCTGGTCACGTCGCAGAACTACGTCGTGAACTTCGGCAACACGATGATGCAGCAGCGCCCCCTGGAAGGGGTCACGTTCGGCGGCGCGCCGTTCACCTGCATCGGGTCGCCCTTCGTGGACATCGCCGGCTATCGCGAGCGCGAGCAGGCCGGGATCCCGAACACCTGCTACTCCTTCGCCGCGATCTCGGACGGGCTGAGCAACACGATGATGGTCTCCGAGCTGCTGGTCGGCCAGCCGACCAACGGGTTGGACCTGCGCGGCTTCTCGTGGTGCGGCCCCCTGGGGACGTACACCGCGTGGACCGGCCCCAACAGCCGCGCGGCCGACGTCCTGTGGCCGGGGCTGTGCAACTCCCCCGTGGGCAGCGGGACCAACCCTCCCTGCGTCAACGCCGACGTCACCTGGTACAACGCGGCCAGGAGCAAGCACCCCGGCGGCGTCAACGTCGCGATGTGCGACGGCAGCGTCCGGTTCATCAAGGACGCCATCAGCCTCCCCACCTGGCGGGCGATCAGCACCACCCAGGGCGGCGAGGTCGTCAGCGCCGACTCGTTCTGACCACTCCTCCCGACCCGAACTTGCTCGACCCACCCCACCCCCGGCGCGGCCGTCGCCCGACGGCCGCGCCCTGGAGCCGAACTTGATGAATGGACGATGTGGCGCGGTCCTCGCCGCGATGGGGATCTGCCTCGGGATCGCCGGCTGCAACGAATCCGGCGATGGGCGGAATCGCGTGGCCGTTTCCGGTAAAGTGACCGTGGAAGGCGAGCCGCTGGCCAAGGGGTCCGTGACCTTCCGCCCCGAAGGGGACGGCGCCGAGGCGACCGGCGTGGTCGAGAACGGCGCGTTCACGATCTCCGCGGCCGACGGCCCCACGCCCGGCAAGTACAAGGTCTCCGCCATCGAGGCGACCGAGCGCGCCGAGGGCGACAAGCTCAACAACTTCAGCATCCAGCCCCAGGAGAAGCCCTCCCGCACGACGATCGGCGGCCCGCTGGACGCCGAAGTCAAGGCGGAGGGCGAGAACGTCTTCCCGCTGGACTTCCCGCGGGTGGACACCTCCAAGGGGACGAAGGGCAGGTCCCGATGAACAGATTCCCGAGATTCGGCGTCCGCCTGGCGGCCGGCCTCGCGCTGGCCTGCTCGGCCGGGCTCGTCCCGTCGCGGTCCCAGGAGGTCGACGTGGGCGTCGCCCGCGTCGACGTCTCCCCCGACGGCCCCATCCGGCTCCACGGCTACCTCGCCCGTTCGACCGAGTCGACGGAAGTCGGCAACCCGATCTTCGCCAAGGCGCTGGCGATCGGCTCCGACGAGCAGGGCCCCGCGATCCTGGTCTCCGTCGACAGCCTGGGCGTCTCCGCCGCCCTCGCCGACGAGATCTCCGCGCGGCTGGAGGAGAAGGCCGGAATCCCCCGCGAGCGGTTCGCCGTGGGGGCCTCGCACACCCACTCGGCGCCCCTGCTGACGGGGGTCGCCCCCAACATCTTCGGCCAGCCGATCCCCCCGGACCAGCAGGCGCGCATCGACGCCTACACCCGCGCGTTCGTCGACAAGCTGGAGAAGGTCTGCCTGGAGGCCCTGGCCGACCGCGCTCCGGCGAAGCTCTCCTGGGCGCAGGGCAAGGTCGGCTTCGCGGCCAACCGCCGCACGGCCGGCGGGCCCGTCGACCACGCCCTCCCCGTCCTCAAGGTCGAGTCGCCCGACGGCAAGGTCCGCGCGATCCTGACCAACTACGCCTGCCACTGCACCACCATCGACCCGGCCGAGAACAAGGCCGACGGCGACTGGGCGGGCGCGGCCCAGCGCGGAATCGAGGCCGACAACCCCGGCTGCGTCGCGCTGACGGTCGTCGGCTGCGGGGCCGACTCGAACCCCAACCCGCGCCGCAACTCCGCCGACGCCGAGACCCACGGCCGCGCCCTGGCCGACGAGGTCGCGCGGCTGATGCGAGGGCCGTGGAAGCCGCTGGTCGGCCCCCCCTCCGCGGCGATGGAGCGGATCGAGCTCCCCTTCGCCCCCCTGCCGACGAAGGAAGACCTGGAGAAGCTCGCCGCGGCCGGCGGCCCGCCGGGCTTCAACGCCTCGGTGCAGCTCGCGAGGCTGGAGCGCGACGGCAAGCTCCCGGAGGCCCTCCCCTACTCCGTCCAGGCGTGGAAGTTCGGCGACGGCCTGATGATGGCCTTCCTCCCCGGCGAGGTGGTCGTCGACTACGTCCTGCGGATCAAGAAGGAGTTCGACCCCTCGCGGACGTGGGTCACGGCCTACGCCAACGACGCCCCCTGCTACATCCCCTCGGAGCGCATTCTCAAGGAAGGCGGCTACGAGGGGGGCGGGGCGATGGTCTACTACGCCCAGCCGACCGCGCTCGCGCCGGGGGTGGAGCAGATCATCATCGACGCCCTCCACCGCGTCGTCGGCGACGGCTTCGCGGCCCCGGCCGCCGCCGCCCCCGGCGAGGCGCATGACGACGACAACCCTCCGGCGAAATCGCCGGAGGAGTCGCGCCAGACGATCCGCGTGAAGGACGGGCTGAAGGTGGAGCTGGTGGCCGCCGAGCCGCTGATCGAGAGCCCGGTCGCCGTGGACTTCGGCGGCGACGGCAAGCTCTGGGTCTGCGAGATGCTGGACTACCCCACCGGCATGGACGGCAAGTACAAGCCCGGCGGCCGGGTCCGCGTCCTGGAGGATCGCGACGGCGACGGCCGTTACGAGACCTCCACCCTGTTCATCGAGGACCTCGCCTTCCCGACCGGCGTCCTCGCCTGGCGCAAGGGCGTGCTCATCTGCGCCGCGCCCGAGATTATCTACGCCGAGGACACCGACGGCGACGGCAAGGCCGACGTCCGCAAGACCCTCTACGAGGGCTTCGCCACCGAGAACTACCAGGCCCGCGTCAACGGCCTGAGCTACAACTCCGACGGCTGGGTCTACGGCGCCAACGGGCTGATCGGCGGCCGGATTCGCGGCACGTTCTCCGGCAAGGACATCGACGTGGGCGGCCGCGACTTCCGCTTCAAGCCCGACACCGGCGAGTTCGAGCCCGCCACCGGCCTGACCCAGCAGGGCCGCGTCCACGACGACTGGGGGAACCAGTTCGGCGGCAACAACAGCATCCTGCTGCAGCACTATCCGCTCCCCGACCACTACGTCCGCCGCAACCCCCGCGCCCCCTCCCCCGCGCCGTCCGTGATCCCCCCCGGCGACGCCGACCCCGGCAAGCTGTTCCCCGCCAGCCGCACGCTCACGCGATACAACGAGCCCTGGGCCGCCAACCGCGTCACCAGCGCGTGCAGCCCGCTCGTCCACCGCGACCCGCTGCTGGGCGAGGAGTATTACGGCGACGGCTTCGCCTGCGAGAGCGTCCACAACCTCGTCCGTCGGATCGTCCTGGAGCCCGAAGGGGCGACCTTCACCGGGCGTCGCGCCGACGACGAGCAGGACCGCGAATTCCTCGCCTCCACCGACTCCTGGTTCCGCCCCGTCCAGGTCCGCACCGGCCCCGACGGCGCCTTGTGGGTCGTGGACATGTACCGCTTCGTCATCGAACACCCCCGCTGGATCAGCCCCGAGGCCCTGAAGACCCTGGACGTCCGCGCCGGCGCCGAGATGGGCCGCGTCTACCGCGTCGTCCCCGAGGGTCGCCCCCTGCGCCCGGTCGCGAACCTCGCCGCGATGGCCACGCCGGATCTCGCCGCCGCGATCGACACGCCCAACGGCACCGTCCGCGACACCGCCCAGCGCCTGCTGGACCACCGCCGCGACCCGGCCGCGAAGGCCCCGCTGGCGAAGGTCGCCCGCGAGAGCGAGCACCCGGCCGCCCGCGCGCAGGCCGTCGCCGCGCTCGACGTGCTGGGCCTTCTCGACGCCGACGTCCTCGCCGCCGCCCTGGCCGACGAACATGCCGGCGTCCGTCGCGAGGCCACTCGCGTCGCCGAGTCCCGGCTCGCGGGCGACGCCGCGATCGCCGCGGCAGTCCTGAAGCTGGCCGACGACGAGGACGCCCGCGTCCGCTATCAGGTCGCCCTGAGCCTCGGCGAGTGGGAGGCCCCCGAGGCCGGCGCGGCGCTCGGCGCGATCGCCGCCCGCGACGGCGGCGACCCCTGGCTCCGCGCCGCGGTCCTCAGCTCGGCCACCCCCCACGCCCGCGCGGTGATCGAGCGACTCGTGGCCGAGGCCGGCGCGGAAGGCCCGCGCTCGGACCTGGTCGAGCCCCTGATCGCCACCGCCGTCGGCACGCTCGACCGCGAGGGCCTGGCCGCCACCGTCGCCCTCATCGCCGGCGGGGTGGATAGGCCAGAGCGCTGGCGGTTGGGCGCGACGGCGGAGCTGCTGGACGCGGCCCGCGACGAAGCCCTGGCGAGCGACCCGGCCGTCCTGAAGCTGGCCGCCGCCGCCCGCTCCGTCGCGGCCGACGCCTCCGCCCCCGGCGCCGACCGCGTGGCCGCGCTGCGCCTCCTGGGCCGCTCGGCCGAGTCCCGCGACGCCGACCGCGAGGCGATCGCCGATCGGCTCGACCCCGCCGAGCCCGGCGACGTCCAGTCGGCCGCCATCCGGGCCCTGGCCCGCATGGGGGACGCCGAGTCGGCCGAGGCCGTGCTGGCCCGCTGGTCCCGCCTGGGCCCCGCCGCCCAGATCGAGGCGCTCGACGCCCTGATCGCCCGCGAGGAGTCCGTGGCCGCGCTGCTCGCGGCCGTCGAATCCGGCCGGGTGAAGCCCTCCCAGATCGGCGCCCAGCACCGCGAGCGTCTCCTGAAGTCCGGCGCCGAGGTGTCTCGCGAGCGGGCCAACGCCGCCTTCGGGGCGCTGGCCATCGGGTCGCGAGACGACGTCCTGGATCGCTACGCCGAGGTGAAGACGACCCCCGGCGACGCCACCCGCGGCCGCGCCGTCTTCCAGCGCGCCTGCGCCTCCTGCCACAAGCTCGACGACATCGGCGTCGAGGTCGGCCCGGACCTGGCCGCGCTGACCGACGTGTCGGCCGACTCGCTCCTGGTCGCGATCCTGGATCCCAACCGCGAGGTCGACGCCCGCTACGTCGCCTACGACGCCGCGCTGCAGGACGGGCGGACCCTCTCCGGCCTGATCGCCGCCGAGACCGCCAGCTCCATCACCCTGAAGCGCCAGGACGGCACCGCCGACGTCGTGCTCCGCGACGACCTGGACGAGCTGGTCTCCTCGGGCCGCTCGCTCATGCCCGAGGGGCTGGAGAACGACATGACGCCGACCGACGTGGCCGACGTGGTCGCGTTCCTGGCGCGTCGCTCGGCTCGCCCCAAGGCCCAGGAGGGGAACACGCCGACCACGGTCGAGCCCGGCCCCGACGGCGTCATCCGGCTCACGGCCGAGAACGCCGAGATCTACGGGCCGAACCTCGTGTACGAGGGGGAGCACGGCAACCTCGGCTACTGGCACGCGCCGGCCGATTACGCCGCGTGGACCTTCAGGGTCCCGCACGGCACCATGTTCGACGTGGCGATCGAGTGGGCCTGCGCCGACGACTCGGCCGGCAACGCCTACACGCTGTCCCTCGGCCGCCAGAAGTACCGGGGCGTGGTCCCCGGGACCGGCGGATGGGACCAGTACGATCGCGCCTCGCTGACGCATCAGGTCTTCCACCAGGCGGTCCACCGCGTCGAGATGCGGGCCGACGGCCCCATCAACAACGCGCTGGCGGACGTCCGCGCCATCGTCCTCACCCCCGCCGAGACCGGGGCGCGGGCCGTCGCGCCCGCGGCCCCCGAGGCCGTGGCCGACGCGCCCCCGACGCCCGCCCAGGCGGCCGGCGCGATCCTCGACCCGAAGACGCCCGACGCCCGCCGCGGCAAGCTGATCGAGGAGCTTTCCGACTGCTCGGCCGAGCTGATCGCGGCCCTCGTGGACGGGCTGGACACGGACGACGAGGCCGAGCAGTACCGCCGCATCCCCTGGATCTGGCGCGTCGCCATCGCCGCCGGCAAGCGCGACGACGCCGACGAGATGCGGAAAATCCTCGACGTCTCCCTCCCCGCCGACGCCCCCGACGCGAAGCTGGAGGATTGGCAGTCCGTCGTGATCGGCGGCGGCCTCATCAACGGCGTCAGCATGACCGGCCCCATGCCGGCCGCCCGCTTCGCCGAGGTGATCGGCGAGGACGCCGCGCTCAAGGCCCGCTGGGATCGCTCGATCGAGCTGGCCTCCAAGATGACCGACGACGAGAAGATCCGCGCGGGCACCCGCTACGACGCCCTCCGCATGCTGGGGGTCGCCCCGTGGGAGGCCCACGGCGATCAACTCGTCCGCTACCTGGCCGCCGGGGTCGACCCCGAGCTGCACCAGGGGGCCGTCTGCGGCCTGGCGGACGTCCCCTCGCCCAACGTCGTCCCCGCGCTGGTGGAAGCCCTCCCCCGGCTCACCCCCGGCAACAAGGCCTTCGCCGTGGCCGCGCTGGTCCGCGACGCCGACCGCCGCGAGGCCGTCGTCGACGCCCTCGAAGCCGGCCAGCTGAAGCCCGAGGACCTCGACGATGACGCCCGCGCCGCGCTGACCGACCCGGCGAAAACGAAGTCGGCCGAGCGCGCCCGCCGCGTCCTGAACCCCTCGGGCGCGGCGACCCTGCTGCCGTTCGACGCCCTCCAGGCCCAACTGGGCGACCCGAAGCTGCGGCTGCTGGACGCCCGGCCGAAGGCCGAATATGACGAGGCCCACATCCCGGGCGCCGTCTGGGTGGACGTCAAGAAGGCCGAGGCCATCGCCGCGGCGCCCGGAGGCCTCAAAAATCCCGACGCCTGGTCTGACTGGGTCGCCGGCCTGGGGATCGAGCCCGGCTCCCAGGTCGTCGTCTACGACGCGAAGCGCCAGCTCGACGCCGCCCGCCTCTGGTGGCTGCTGAGCTACCTCGGCGTCGACAACGTCGCGCTGATCGACGGCGGCTTCCCGCTCTGGAGGTCCGAGGGCCGGCCAACTTCCGCCGAGCCCGTCGCGCCCGAGGCGAAGCCGTTCCCGATCGCCCTCCGCGAGGACCGCCACGCGACCCGCGAGCAGGTGCTCGGCCTGCTGGAGAGCCGGGCCGCGAAGATCGTCGACGCCCGGACGGAAGGGGAGCACACGGGGGCCGAGGCCAGGAGCAAGCGAGGGGGCCGCATCCCCGGGGCGTGCCCGGTCGAGTGGGCCGGCCTCGTGGACGACCAGGGACGATTCCTCCCCCTGGACCAGCTCCGCGCGAAGTTCGAAGCCGCCGGGCTCAAGCCGGGCGAGGCGGCCGTCGCCCATTGCCAGGGGGGCGGCCGGGCCTCGGTCGACGCCTTCGTCCTGGAGCGCCTCGGCCACCCCACGCGCAACTACTACCTGGGGTGGTCGGAATGGGGCAACGCCGACGACACCCCGATCGAGACCGGCGAGCCGGCCGCCAGGTAATGAACCCGCGGCGAGCGGATCGGCCGACGGCCACGCGAACGGTCTCGCCACCTGGTCGGGGAAGCTAGACGCCGAAGGAGTCGGATGGGGGAGATCGCCCGCAAGGCGCAAGAGCTCGCGACCAGTGCCCAGGCCGACGGCCGAGGAAGGCCATACCGAACTCCAATGCCCGTCGTGCTCGTTCTCCCCTCATCCGACCCTTCTGGACACCTTCCCCCTCCGGGGGGAAGGCCATCATTGACCATCGCGCGGGAGCCGGCGCGACCGAGGCGAGGCACCTGGCGCTCCACCCGTGGTCGATCGAAACGTCGCCGCTCGATCACCCCTCCCGGCGGGCCAGGGCGAACAAGGACGTTCCCGTCGTGAGTAGCCCCCGCGCCGCCAGGGGGTGCTCCGCCGCGTAGGCCGCGCGGAGGACCAGGGGCCCCGGCCAGGGGGGGAGGGCCAGGTGGCGCAGGTAGATCTCGGCCGGGTCGTCGCCGGGCCGCGCGCGGTCGCGGCCCAGGCGTCGGCGCAGGATCGGGACCATCCACGCCCCCCACCACAGGATCGCCGGCGGGGCCAGCCCGGAGCCCTCGAACGCCCGCGCGAGCGACTCCGGGTCGTATCGCCGGCGATGCCCCTGGATGGCGTCGAATTCCGAGAAAAATTCGGGCCGCGCCGGGACGCTCAGGAGCAGCGCGCCCCCCGGCGCGACCATTTCGGCCAACGTCGCGACGGCGCCCCGGTCGTCGTCGAGGTGCTCGATCACGTCGAGCGCGAGCACGGCGTCGAACTCCTCGCGGGCGTCCCAATCGGCCGTCGTCCGCGAGAGGTCGGCCTCGATCAGGTCGCGCCCGGGCCGGTCCAGGCGGGCGAGGATCCGCGGCGAGACGTCGAGCCCGGCCGCGCGGTACCCGGCGGCCTCGAGCGCCTCCAGGGTCACTCCCCAGCCGCAGCCGGCGTCGAGGACGCGCGCGGGGGGGCGGATCCCCAGCCGACGCAACAGCGTCAGGGTCAGCCGCGCGCGGGCCGACCACCAGGGATGCCGGCGCACGGCGTCGCCGGTGCGGACCAGGATCTCCTCCGCCATGTGGCCATCCGCGACGCCGCGCGACCATCTCCGGATCATGCTCCCGCTCCGAGTCCCCGGGGTCGAGGCCCCAGACTAACCGATCACGCCGCGACCGCGATCCCCGATTTCCGCTGACTCCCGACCCCCTCCCCGGCCGATCGAAAGGGAGTCGGCGGTGCCTCCCGGCTTCCCTGGCGGGGGGTTTGATTTCCGAAGGAATCCGTTAGAATGTCGCAGGGGTCCGAAGCGGCCTGGGGCCGGCGGGCCTCGCGTCCGTCCCTGGAACGATTGAGGCGCGCGGCGACGAAGTCCGCGCCGGGAAATACTCCCCCTCAAGGGGCCCGCGGCGCATATCTTTTCGGGCGCGGGTTCGGCGATAATGGCCCTGGCGGTTTGCGAGCGAGGCGTGCGGACGTCGGTCCCCCCAATCGTTGAAGACCGATAAGGTCGGGACGGTTTTCATGAAAGTTCAGCTCATCGTGGTCCGGGGCAAGCCCGAGGGTAAGGTCATCCCCCTCACGGGCTCGAAATTCAAGATCGGGCGGGGCGAGACCTGCCACCTGCGGCCCAACAGCGAGCAGGTCAGCCGCGAGCACGCCGAATTCTCGATCGCCGACGGCGTCGTCACCGTCGCCGACCTGGGGAGCCGCAACGGGACGCTCGTCAACGGCAAGGCCCTGACCGAGCCCTGCGTCCTCAAGGACGGCAACCTCGTGCAGGTCGGCCCGCTCACCTTCGCCGTGCAGATCACCGGCGCGCCCGCGACCCCCGCCGCCGCCAAGCCGGCCCCCGCCAAGCCCGCCGCCGCGGCCCCCTCGCCGGCGGCCGCCAAGCCCGAGTCCCGCTCCGCCCCCGAGGACGTCCTCAACGAGGACATCGACGCCTGGCTGGTCGGCGAAGCGACCGGCGGCAGCTCCGACGTGCCGGCGCAGGTCTACGGCGGCGAGACCATCACCATCGCCGCCTTCAAGGACGGCGAGGCCCCGGCTCCCAAGCCGGCCCCCGCGGCGGAAGAAGAAGAGAGCGAACCAGAAGAGGAAGAAGAGGACGAGATCGAGGACTCGCTCGGAGAGGACGAGGAGGACGAAGACGAGGAGGAAGAGGAAGAAGAGGAGGACGACGAGCCGGTCGAGGACTTCATGGACGAATCGAACCCCTTCTACGCCGCCAAGAAGGCACAGAAGGACGCCGAGAAGGCCGCCAAGTCCGGCCCCGCCGCGACGGGCGCCGGCCCCAACCAGCAATTCAAGGACACCAGCGACGCCGCCTCGGAAATCCTGCGCAAGCTCCGCGAGCGTCGCCGCGAGTCCAAGTGACGGCCGCCCGTCGCGACCGCGAGTCCGAGGGGGGGAGGGTGCCTTGTCCCCTCCCCCCTCCCGGGCCGAGGGGGGGGCTGCCGGCCTTCCCCATGACGCTCGGACCCCGGTCGGAAAGTCGCGTCCTCGTCGCCGTTCTCCGGCGAAGGACGGCCCGCCCCCGATACTCGGCGAACCGCCCCTCATGTCGACCCCCGACCCCGCCTCGCCCGACCTCGCCTTCGAAGACGCGTATCGCAGCCTCGACGAACTGGTCGGCCGCCTGGAAACCGTGGTGGTCGGGCAGAAGCCGCTGATCGAGAAGCTGATCGTCGCGCTCCTTGCCGGGGGGCACGTCCTGGTGGAAGGGGTGCCGGGGCTGGCCAAGACCCGCGTCGTCCGCGAGCTGGCGCGGGCGCTCGACCTGCCCTTTCGCCGCGTCCAGTTCACCCCGGATTTGCTCCCGGCCGACCTCACCGGCACGCAGATCTACCGCCCCTCGACCGGGACGTTCGACGTCCGCCCCGGGCCGATCGTCACCAGCGTCCTCCTCGCCGACGAGATCAACCGCGCGCCGGCGAAGGTCCAGAGCGCGCTGCTGGAGGCGATGCAGGAGGGCCAGGTGACCGTCGGCGACGAGACGATCCTCCTGCCCGAGACCTTCTGGGTCCTCGCCACCCAGAACCCGATCGAGCACGAGGGGACGTACCCGTTGCCGGAAGCCCAGCTCGACCGCTTCCTGCTCAAAATCCTGGTCGGCTACCCCGACCGCGCGGCCGAGATCGCCATGCTCGACCTCCCCAGCGTCGCGGGCGGCCCGCGTCCCGACGCCCCGCCCGTCGGCGATGCCCCCCTGCTCCATCCCGCCGACGTGATCCGGCTGCGACGGCTGACGGCCGCCGTCCGCGTGGCCGACGCGATCAAGGAGTACGTCGTCGACCTCGTCCGGGCGACCCGCGACCCGGAGGCCTTCGGCCTGGGCCTCGCGCCGCTGATCGAGCTGGGCGCCAGCCCCCGCGGGACGATCTCGCTCGTCCGCGTCGCGAGGGCTCGCGCCCTGCTCTCCCGCCGAGACTACGTCACGCCGCACGACGTCAAGTCGCTGGCGCTGGATGTCCTGCGGCACCGGGTCATGGTCAGCTACGAGGCCGACGCCGAGGGCCTGTCGGTCGATGACGTGCTGCGGAAGATCCTCGACCACGTCCCCGTCCCGTGAGACCGGGGCCGCCTAGGTGTGGGGCCACCACTCCAGGTGGCCGTCCCAGATCGCGTCGAGCGCCACGGCCGCGCGGGCATGCAGCTTGACCTCGACCAGCCCGGACATGGCGGTCTGGTCGGGGTTGATCTCGACGGTCGTCTTGCCGGCCGCCTGCGCGATCCGCAGCGGGGCGACGATGTAGTCGAACAGGTTGCTGGTGCCGATGCTGAAGACCACGTCGAAGCCCCGCGCCATCTCGGCTTCCAGCCGGCGTAGCTTCGCCGGGTCCAGGCTCTCGCCGAAGAGGACGACGTCGGGCCGCATCACTGCCCCGCAGTCCGGGCAGAGCGGGGGCGTCCCCAGGCCGTCGTAGTTCCCGACGCGCTCGCGGCGAGTGCAGGCCGTGCAGCGGATGTCGTGCAGATCGCCGTGGATTTCCAGCACGTTCCGCGACCCCGCCGCGGCGTGCAGGCCATCGACGTTCTGGGTCAGGATCCAGATGGCGTCGAAGTGCTCCTGCATCTCGGCCAGGACCTGATGCCCGCGGTTCGGCCGCGCGCCGCGGCTGGCGCGCTCGATCTCCTTGAGGTACTTCCACGTCACCTCCGGGCGCGCCTCGAACATCGGCCCGGAGAGGATCTCCTCGATCGCGACGCCGGCCGGCGTGAGGCGATCCGACCGATAGAGGCCGCCGACGCCGCGGTAGGTGGGGAGGCCCGAGTCGGCCGACATCCCGGCCCCCGTCACCGCAAGGACTCGCCTCGCCTTGCGCAGCTTCTGGACGACCCGGGCGACGCCGCGCGTGTCGTCGGCGGAGAGTTCGTCGGGATGGACGGGGTCCATGCTCGGCCTCGCGTGCGCCGCGCCGGGGGCGGCCGTCGGTCGGGGTGTCGGGAGCCTCCAGTATGCCACGACGCCCCCCGCCGCCGCCATCCCGACGACACGCGAAGCTTGGGTTCGTTCGCGCGCCGCGTCTCCCGCCTCCGTCTCCACAAGTTGTTGACTGACTATTGGTTAATGATGAACTCAGTTGGCTTCGTTCGTCGGTTTCGTGGTGATATTTCCCCGACGCCGCGTCCGTCGGTCATGCTAGAGTCGGTGCCACCCCGACCCGACGTGGCTCGCCCGAAGGACTGGCATGAAAGTCGTCGGATCGTCCGTGGCGAGGGCATGCGAAAGTTGGCTTCGTTCGCGCGCCGCGGCAACCGCCGCGGTTTACACAAACCTATAACCAAAATGGACTTAACCCCTTTTCGCGTTGGCTTCGTTCGTCGAACTCCATTCTATTTTTCGGCCCGACGCCACATCCCTCGACACCGCCACGCGCGTCCCTCCTTCGCCGCGCGCGGGAGGACCGGACGACAGGGGGAAATAGTCGGGCCGTGGCAACCGCGAGGGTTCACGACCGACGCGGCAACCCCCTCTCGGAAGCGCGGAGGTCATCCACCATGGCCCGCGTAACGAATCTCTCCTGGGGAGGCCGGGTTGACGTACGTCGTGAGCCACGGAGACCGTCGCTCCCTCGATCTTGAAGTGCTTCCGGGTTGTCAAAGAGCACCTTCATCAAACAACCGTATGGTCCGCGTCCGCGTCCGGGAGATTTCAAGAATCTCGGAAATTTCTCCGGGCATTCGGATAACGGCCGTCGGCTCGCGAGTCCATTCTTTTCGCCGGCGCATCGGAAATCCGATCTCCGGGTTTCGCCCCGAGACGGCATGCGGCCTCACTCCGACGGTCGGCGGGGCGAACCCGACCTAGGTCGCATGCCGTTCGAGGAGCCCTTGTGCCGTCCCTCGGATATCCGGCGCGATCTCTTCATTGTCCTCCACTTCACGCAGCAGCGATGTCAACCGGATTCCACCGACCTCCGCCGCCCCAGCGTTGAGCAGCCGACCAATCATGACCAGGGAAAGAGCCGCCGGTGCTCGCCGGACGGATTCAACAAGGGCCGGCTCGTAATCGGGCAGGGATTCGAGTCCATGGACGATCGACCAGAACACGCCCGCGCCATCCTCCGTGGGGTTCCGCTCCAGGAGGGCGAGCATGGCCTCGATCCCCTCCCGACCGACCCCAGTCTCGAACAGCTTGTCTAGCAGTACTTCCAGACCCAACCAGTTGCCGTCCTCCGACTCGAAGTCCCGGATGGCAGCCATCACCTCCTCGCTCGATCTGGCCATGAAGACCTCGAAGCTATTTCCGCGGCGGGAAAGTCCGTGCCTGCTGGAGAGACCAGGCTAGCGTCCCCCAGGCCTCGAATCGCCTTGACCTCCCGGACGCGCCGGGCCTACAGTCGCTCCCTCGCGACGGCCGCGCCGGCGGCCCGCGTTCATCGCCGCAAGGAAGAAACCGTACGAAGGGGCCGCGGCTTGCTGAAGGAAGACGACCAGGACCCGCGCCCGTGGGACGTGCTGGAATCGCGCCACCTAATTCAGCGTCCATGGCTGACCGTCCGCCAGGACCGCGTCCGGCTGCCCAACGGCGCGATCATCGATGACTACAACATCCTCGAGTATCCCGACTGGGTGAACGTCGTCCCCATCACGCCGGACGGACGCGTCGTCCTGATCCGCCAGTACCGGCACGGCTCCCGACGGGTCCACTACGAACTCCCGGCCGGCGTCGTGGACGCCACCGACGCCGACCTTGAGCAGACCGCCCGCCGCGAACTCCTGGAGGAGACGGGGCACGGAGGCGGCGAGTGGTCCCGCCTGACGACGCTCTCGGCCAATCCCGGCACCCACACGAACCTCAGCCATACGTTCCTGGCTCGCGGCGTCGTCCCGTTGGGGGAGCCCGCCCCCGAGGAGACCGAGGAGATCCGCGTCCATGCCGTCGGCCTGGACGAACTGCGCGAGATCCTCGCGTCCGGCGGCGTCCTCCAGGCCCTCCACGCCGCGCCGCTGTATCGATATCTCCTGACGCTGGGGGAATAGCCCGGCCATTGGACCTGTAGAAAACGACGCCAAGGAGATGAGCGTCCCCCCTCCTCCCCCCGTGGGAGAAGGGGGCCGAAGGCCGGATGAAGGGGGCGTAACAGAGGGATTGTTGTGGTGCGGCCTTTTCGGCCGCGCGCGCCGGCCCGCGACGCGCTGGCGGGACGCCCGCGCCACGAAAGACGCTCCGACGCTCCCCGGTCGCGTCCCCCCTCATCCGCCCCTCCGGGGCACCTTCTCCCACGAGGGGAGAGGGGATGCTCGTCACCGCTATCTCGTCCGGTTTTCCACAGAGCGCCGGCCATTCACTTCCAGATGAAGTGACCCACGAGCAGCCCCGCCACGAAGGCCATCGGGATCGCCATCAGCACCAGCAGGGACCACGCCATCACCACACCGGGGGGCAGGATCACGTCGGCGGGCCGTGGCGAGGGAGGGGTCGGCGCCAGCGCGGGGGGGTCGGCGTCGATCCGGATCGGCGGGATGTCGGGCTCGACGGTCGTCGTCCCCACGATCGCCGAGAAATCGGGCTCGACGGCGACCTCCTCCTCGCCCGCCGTCGTCGAAGTCGCGGGCCCCGGCTCCTGATCGGAGGGGGCGGGCACTTGCAGCTCGGCGCGGCAACGCGGGCAGGATACCACGGCCCCCACGCGCCGAGGCGAGGCGCCCAGCAGCTTGCCGCAGCGATAACACCGGAACTTGATCGGATCGTCGTTCATGCTTACCAGAATAACGGCGGGCGCGCGAACGTCTAGATAACCGCCACGACCGCGACCCCGGTGGGCCTCGCGCCCGCTTCGCCGCGCCCCCGCCGGGGGCCGTCGGGTATGATGGAGGTCGCGGCGGCGCGCGATGGACGCGGGTCATGCTCGGATTTGGATCGGTTCGATCGACCCAGCTCAGGGAGGCGGCGGAGCCTGATGCAAGACTCGATGCGGTCCCGCACTCGGGGGGGGCTCGCCTTCGCGCCGGCGTGCCTCGCGATGATCTCGGCCTTCGCCCTCGGGGCGGGCGCCGACACCGTCATCATGAAGAACGGCGTCTCCTACCGCACCGTCGCCGCCCCCGACCGCGACGGCGAGACCCTGCTCTACCTCTGGGACGGCACCAAGAAGATCGTCGTCCGGGACTCGAAGGTCGACCGGGTGATCGCGGACAACTCCCTGCGGACGGGCGAGAAATTCTCCCTGGTCCAGCCGCTGACCGTCCACGCCGGCGCCATGCCTCGCGAGGTCGTGAGCGTCGCGGCGGAGCCCTGGGACGAGAAGGGCCGGCGGAAGTTCCGCTACATCGGGCGGTCGTCCAAGCCCGTGGTCATGGAGCAGGCCATCAACGAGATCGGCCCGCACGTCGTGCGCTTCCGCGGCGTCGACGGCTTCTGGCAGGGCCAGGCCGCCACCCGCGCCATCCCGCGCGACGTCCTCCTCAGCCTCCTGCACCGGGTGGAGCGGGACAACCAGGCCGAGCGCGAGCGCGTCGTCCGGTTCATGATGGAGGCCGGCTGGAACGCCGAGGCCAGGGCCGAGTTGGAGCAGGTCGTCAAGGAGTTCCCCGACGGCGACCTCGCCGAGCGCGCCGCCAACGCCCGACGGTTCATCATCCAGGCCGAGGCCACCCAGCGCCGCTCCGACGTCGACGTGTTCCGCCGCGCGAAGCGGTTCAAGGCCGCGGCCGAGCTGCTGAAGACCTTCGACGACCCCGAGATCGACACCGACATCCAGGTCGAGGTCCGCGAGCAGATCCGCCGCGAGGACGACCAGCGTCGCGACGACCGGGAGACCGCCCACGACCTCCTCCGCCTGCAACTGGGGCTCTCCCCCTCGCTCCGCGAGACCTGGAAGGGGCGGCTCGCCGAGGTCCGCAAGGCGCTCGACGAGGCGCCGGACGCCGTCCGCGACCGCCTCGCCGCCTGGCGCCGGGCCAAGGCCGAGTCGAGGCCCAGCGTCGAGGCGCAGCTCGCCCTGGCGATGTCGGGCTACGTCGTCGGCATCGAGTCGGCCGTCCCCCACCTGGCCGAGGCCGACGCCCTCTGGACCGCCCGCGACCTCATCGCCCGTTACCTCCGCTCCGACGACGAGCCGACCCGCGAGGCGATCCTGGCGGATCTCGACGCCCTCAAGTGGCCGCCGGGCCCGCCGGAGTCCCCGGAAATCCCGAGGCTCGAACTGGCCCAGAAGCTCTGCCGGCTGATGCCCCCCCCATTCCGCCGCCCCTCCGACGAGGCGGCCGAGGGCGTGATCGTCAACCACGTCGAGGCCGAGGACTCCATCCCCACGACGTACCACGTCCAGCTCCCCCCCGAGTACCACCCCCTGCGGTCGTACCCGGCCGTGGTCGTGATGCACTCCGGGGACGGCCCCGAGGCGGCCGTCGCGGCCTGGGGCGGCGAGGCGGCCCGGCGCGGTTACATCGTGATCGCCCCCGAGCACCGCGCGACCGACGGGACGTCGCGATACCAGTACACCCCGGGCGAGCACGCGGCCGTCGAGCTGGCCGTCCGCGACGCCCGCCGCCGCTACGCCGTCGACTCCGACCGCGTCTTCGCCGTCGGCCAGCTCGGCGGCGGCGAGATGGCCTGGGACGTGGCCCTGGGCCATCCCGACCTGTTCGCAGGCGTCGCGGTCGTCTCCGGCCTCCCCGGCAAGTACGTCCCGCGCTCGATGGGGCAGCACGAGCGCCTCCCCCTGCTCTGCGTCATCGGCGACCTCGCCCCGGCCTCCACCGAGGTCGTCTTCAACGGTTACGTCAAGCCGATGATCCAGAAGGTCTGGGACGTCACCTACATGGAGATGAGCCGTCGCGGCCTGGAGGAGTTCCCCGAGGAGATCCCCACCATCTTCGACTGGATGGAGCCCCGCCGTCGCGACCCCTACCCCAAGGCATTCGACGCCAACGCCGCCCGGAGCTGCGACGACCGCCGCCACGGGATCGTCGTCCGCGCCTTCGCCGAGGGCCGGACCACCGCGCCCGAGGCCGTCGAGCCCCTGGGCCGCAACCTCTCCCCGGCGACCATCAAGCTGAAGACCAGCAGCCTGGGCAACCTCCTGGACGTCACCGTCTCCGGCGTCACCCGCCTGGACGTCTGGGCCGGGCCCGAACTCGTGGACTTCCGCCGCAAGCTGGAGGTCCGCGTCAACCGGAAGACCGTCCACAAGACGATCCCCCGCCTGGAGTTCCGCCCGATGCTGGAAGACCTCCGCGTCCGCGGCGACCGCGGCCAGATGTACTGGGTGAAGATCGAGGTGGGGTGATCGTATAGAATGGGAGCGGGAGCCCGCCGATCCGCCCCCTCTTCCGGCCCCTCTCCCCCTGGGAGAGGAGATGACGAGTTTCGCTCCTCGATTCCATCATCCCGAGTCCTCCCGCCCGAAGACCGCCGGAGCGCCAAGTGACGACCGAGAGACCCGACACGCCCGACTGGGTGCGCGACGCCGTCTTCTACCAAATTTTCCCCGACCGCTTCGCGCGCGGCCGCAGCGTGCCGAAGTCCAAGCACCTCGACGAATGGGGAGCGGCGCCGACGTACAACGGCTATCAGGGGGGGGACCTCGTCGGCGTGGTCGAGCACCTCGACCACCTGCGTGATCTCGGCGTCAACGCGATCTACTTCACGCCCATCTTCCAGTCCGCCTCCAATCACCGCTATCACACCCACGACTACGAGAAGGTCGACTCGATGCTCGGGGGCGACGCCGCGCTGCGACGCCTGCTCGACGCGGCCCACGACCGCGGCATGCGCGTCGTGCTCGACGGCGTCTTCAACCACGCCAGCCGAGGATTCTTCCAGTTCCACGACATCCTGGAGAACGGGCCCGATTCCGCCTACCTCGACTGGTTCAAGGTCGCCGGCTTTCCCGTCAACGCCTACCACCTCGACGTCGCGCCGAACTACGAGGCATGGTGGAACCTCCCCGCGCTCCCCAAGTTCAATATCCAGAATCCCGAGGTCCGCGAGTACCTGCTGGGCGTCGCGGTGAAGTGGATCGAGTTCGGCATCGACGGCTGGCGGCTCGACGTCGCCAACGAGATCGACGACGACGAATTCTGGCGCGAGTTCCGCCACCGCGTCCGCGCCGCAAACCCCGAGGCCTATATCGTCGGCGAGGTCTGGACCGACTCCCAGCACTGGCTCCAGGGGGACATGTGGGACGCGGTGATGAACTACCACTTCACCCGCGCCTGCCTCTCGTTCTTCTCGCGGGGCGAGGTCCAGTTGGACGAGTTGAAGCGGACCAGCCTGTTCCCCCTCCCCGAGCCCGGCGCCGAGAGCTTCGCCCGGTCGATCGAGCGGCTGCACGGGATCTACGAGCCCGAGATCACCGCCGTCATGCTCAACCTGCTGGGGAGCCATGACATGGCCCGGTTCGTCACCCTGGCGAACGGGGACGTCTCCGCGCTGAAGCTCGCCACCCTGTTCCAGATGACCTATCTCGGCGCCCCCTCGATCTACTACGGCGACGAGATCGGCATGCAAGGGGGCCACGACCCGGCCAACCGCGGCGCGTTCCCCTGGCACGACCGCGACTCGTGGGACCTGGACCTGCTCCACGAGACGCAGCGCTGCGTCGCCTTGCGACGCTCCCGCGCCGCGCTGCGACGGGGCTCGTTCCGCGTCCTGCGCGCCGTCGGCGACGTCTTCGCCCACGCGCGGAAGCTCGGCGACGAGACCGTCGTCGTGGCCTTCAACGTCGGCTCGTCCCCCGCGCGGATCGACCTGCCCGTCCACGATCAGGCCGCCGACGGCGTGGAGCTGGCCGACCCCTGGACGCACGCCCGCCGCCGCGTGGAGGCCGGCGTGATCCGCGATCTGGAGATCCCGGCGCGCTCCGGGAAGGTGCTGGCCACCCCATGAGCGCCCGACGCCCTCCCCCCGCCTGGCGGCTGCCCCCCGGCGTGAACGCCCCGCTCTGGGAGTACCTGAACACGCCCCGGCTGGCCGCGGAGGAGGACGCCTACTTCGCCGACCACCCGCTGTTCGACGCCGACGCCGAGGCCCTCGACGCCCGCTTCCGGGACCCCGGACGGCTCGTCGACCTCGGCTGCGGCGCGGGGCGGCATTCGATCCGCTTCGCCGAACGCGGGTTCTCGGTCGTCGCCGTCGACCTGGCCCGGCCGATGCTGGAGGTCGTCGCGCGCAAGGCCGAGGAGGCCGACGCGGCCGATCGGCTCCTGCCGGTCCAGGCCAACCTCTGCCACCTGGGCTGCTTCCCGCCGGAGACCTTCGACTACGCGTTGTCGATGTTCAGCACGCTGGGCATGATCCGAGGCCGCGACGCCCGCCGCCAGGCGTTGGCCGAGGCCGCCCGGATCCTCAAGCCCGGCGGCAGGCTGGCCCTGCACGCTCACAACGTCTGGCTCAACCTCCGCGACCCCCAGGGCCGCAAGTGGCTGCTCCGCCAGGTCCCCCGCCTGTTGCGATCCCGCCGCGAGGAGTTCGGCGACCGACGAATGACGTACCGAGGCATCCCCGGCATGGAGGTCCACCTCTACCGCTGGGGCGAGCTGCGTCGGGAACTCGCCCTAGCCGGCTTCCGCGTCGACGAGTCGATCCCCCTCGACGAGGTCACCGCCGCCCCCATCCCCAACCCAGGCCGCTTCCCCAGCCTCCGCGCCGGCGGCTGGCTGGTCTTCGCCTCGCGCCACGGTCGCTGAGCGGCTTCGGGTCCGATCAGCGCGATCGGATAGCCACGGCTCACCGGGCCGGTCGGGCTTCGTGGCCCTTCTCCAGCGCGTCGGGCCAGACGGCGATCATGACCAGGGTCGTCAGGAAGCCGAGGGAGGCCAACCACAGGGCCCGATGGAGCATCGTCGGCCAGATCAGGCCGATCGCGCCGAGCCCCGAGGCGGACAGGAACAGGAGCCCGGCGGATCGGGCGAGGTTGCGGCCCCCTCGAGTGGTCGTCCCCGCGGTCAGGAAAATCGCGGAGATCACCCCGATCGCCCCGAAGAAACAGCCCCACTTCGCGAGCGAGGCCGATCGGACCACCTGGGCCATCTCGTCCGTGAGGGCGTGAGAACGGGTCTCGATCAGCGTCAGGATGCCGCGGTTCTCCCTCGCGTCGAACCGGGCGGCCCCGATCGCCAGGGCGATGACGAGCGCGGCCTGGCCCTTCCCCCCGATCCCGCGCCGGAAGGCGGCGGTCAGCCCGAGGCCCACGAGCAACGAGGCGTAGCAGATGATGAAGGGCCCGTCCCATTCGAGCAACTCGCGGAAGACGTTGCGGTTGCGGTAGCCGAGGGGATCCCGGAATACCGAGCGGACCTCGCTCGCGGTCGCCGCGAGTTCGAGGCCCAGGATGGGCTTCTTGAGCCCCCGCGACGGCTCCGGGTCGAAGTCGCTGGTCCAGGCCATCCGGGCGGCCAACGCGGCCAGGACGACGATGAGAACTCCGCACACGTTCATCAGGGCTCTCATCGCGGTCCTTCCCCACGCCATCGGGCCGATCAAAGGGTCTTGAGGTACTCGATCAAGGCTGCACGCTCTTCGGGCGTGAACTCCGGGTCGAGCACGCCGCGGACGCCGACGAAGTCGGGGTCCTTGATGATCGCGGGGCCTCCCGCCGACCGTCCCTTCTCCCCATCGTGGTTCCGACCTCGCAACTCTCTCAGGATGCGGCACGTCCGGTCTCGGGCGGCTTCCCAGATCTCCTGGTCGGAGAGCTTGCGGGCATCCTTACCGAGCACCCTGGACCAGCGGACCTCCCAGCTCTGGCCCTCGCGTCGGTCTTCAGGGGCCACCAGGGCCGATTCCAGCTCATCCAGGCTGAAGTTGCGGAATTCGTGGCCGGAGTTGCTGTTGCCCGGGAGAGTGGTGTCCATCAGGAAGGCGCCGTCGAAGTGCTCGGTGTGGTAGCCCACGCGGACGGGGTCGTAGCGCGTGCTCCCCAGGTAGAATTTCCTGGACCGGCCCTCGGCGGGCGTGAGGACCTCCTCAAGATTCGGGACCGAGCCGTTGTGAAAGTACGGGGGCGTGGCCCAGACGCCGTCGAGCGGCCGGGCCTTGTAGCCCAGGTTGCCGCGGATGATGTCCTCGATCGCCTTCCTGTCGAGGATATTGTTGACATCGGCGAGGAGGATTTCGTCGCCGGAAAAGATCGGCAGCGTGCGGTGGCGGTCGAGCTTCCATCGCTCCTCCTCCATCCCCGCTTCGAACAGGTTTCTCACCTTGCCGCCGACTTTCTTCTTCTCGAAGTGCTCCTTTCGAAGGATGGAGGTGATGCGATAGAGCCCCTCGGCGGCGGAGATGGTCTCGCGGGTGCCGGCGCGAGGGTATCCGACGGCGAGGCGGGCGGGGTTTTCGTCATTACGCCGGTACCCACGGACGTTGAAGCGGGGGTTCGGCACGGTGGCGAACCGTCGGTAGAAGTTGGTGGCCTGGTTGGGGTCGGTGCCGACCTCGCTGAGGTCGACGACGTTGAGTCGCAGGAACTTCCTCCCGCTGCGCGCGTCCTCCTGCCAGTACTTCGAGTCCCCGAGGCTCCATTCCTCGCGCAGCGTGGCGCGAGGGGGGAGATGGCAGCGGGAGCAATGTTCCATGTAGAGCCTGGCCCCATCCGCCGCCAGCTTGGGATTGATGGTCATCGCCGCGACGGCCTCGGGGGTGTCCAGGCCCCCGGCCTTGGCGACGGCCCTGGCGAGATCCTCCCAGCGCGGGGGACGAAGGCCGCCACCGGGGACGCCGCCCTCGGCGTGCCGGGGGAGGGGCTCGTCGCCCCCGAGGAAGTCTTCCATCCAGGCCATGTTGCCGATTCGGACGGTCGTCCTGGTCGTCTCGTCCGCATTTCGCGCGGGCTTAACGGCCGCCCCCACGCCCAGGGCCTCGCCGATGTTGCGGGCCAGCGGCATCCGGATCGAGGCGTTGTACTGGACCCAGTCGAACCAAGAGGTGTCCCACAGGGCGGGGAAGTTCACCGGCGCGTCGGTGACCGATTGGTTCTCGTTGTTGAGCGGGCCGAAGACGCGGTTGCCGATGAGCCCCAGGGCGTCGGTCCGGGAGAATCCGCCCGCGATGCGGTGGAGCTTGCGCTCCTTGGCGTAGCTCCGGTCCGTGATGCCCGACTTGATCAGCCGTTCCAGGTCCGCCTTGATCTCCTCCTTCAGCGGTACCATTTCCTCGGAGGAGGGCACACGATCGTTCTCATCCCGGAATTGCGCGATCGCCACCTCCTCGGCGAACCTGTCCGCGCGATAACGGTTCGTCCAGAAGAGGGCCTGGCCGACCGCCTCCTGGAACTTGCCGAGGTCGATCATCGCCGACCCGCCCTCGATCAGTACGCCCACCACGGGGCCCTTCTCCGTATGGAAGTCGAGCCGGCCCGTGTGGCAGGCGGCGCAGGTGAGGCCGACCATCCTCGTCGGGCGTCGGATGGGGGGGTCGATATAGTTGACCTCGTCCGTCCAGGTGTCGATGGCGAAGCCGATGGGAAGATCCATCTCGTTCGCGCGGGAATTCGTATGTGGGTCGGGCCTGGCGGGCTCGTCGGGCCTGGCGGGCTCGTAGAGGAATCCGAACCGCGAGAGATACTCGCGCGAGGCCAACTTCGTCCCCTTGAAGATCGGGTCAGGGCTGGGCGCCTCCAGGGCCATGAACCAGTGGAGCGGGAGGAACCGCGTCCCCTGGGTCGTGTAGTGATACTCGCTGGCCTCCCGGGGCGACCATCCCTGGGGCAGGGAGACGATCTTGGGCACTCGCGGGGGCCTGGGCAACGCGACCCCGCCGGCCTCGCGGCCGCGCACGACGCTGTAGTAGAGCACCGTCAGAACGAGGAGGCCGACGACGAGGAGGATCGTCGGGACCGGATTCACGCGCATGATTTTCATGATTAACCCCTCCGCAACAGAGTGGACGACCATCGCTGACCGCCATTCGGGGGGATCCGTCGGAAGTCGAAGCGCGCCAGGAAATTCAACCAGGTGGTCCGCTCATGATCGTCGTCGCCGCGCTCGCCCGTCTTGGGGTACCGGGACCAGAGGGTCGGCGGGGTCGCGACCCCTAGAGCCGGCGCGAGCCGCTTCTCGATGATCTCGCGGACCGCCGGCGAGCCGAACTCGCTGGAGCGATAGCCCCGGCGCACCCAGACCACGAACTCGACGTGCATGCCGTTGTGCGGCGTGGCGGACGCGAGCCCAACGCCGGGGAAGTCCTGGGCGAGACGGTGGAAGTCCGCCGCCAGGACGATGCCCAGGACGTAGGTGCTTCCTCCGGGTTTCGGGGGCCAGGCCCCCTGGACGATCAGCCAGGCGGGCCGGGATCGCCCCGGCGCGAGGTCCCGCGAGCGCGCGAGCTGGTCGTCCAGCTTCGGGGCGTCCGGGTCGGTCGCCCATTCGCGCCGGTACTCTTCGAGCAGCTTCGCCAGCACCGCCCCCCCGCGCGGACGATGACCCCGGCGCCCTCGCGGGGTCGGCCCGCCGCCCAGCCGCCTGATCACCGCCGGGGTGAACGACCGACGGTGGCCGTCGAGCGGGACGATCCTAGCCCTCTCCGGGATCATGTGGAGTTCGTCCTCGCAGAAGCGGACGAACTCCGCGGCG
Organism: Paludisphaera sp.; assembly: GCF_037189885.1. Taxonomy (NCBI): domain Bacteria; kingdom Pseudomonadati; phylum Planctomycetota; class Planctomycetia; order Isosphaerales; family Isosphaeraceae; genus Paludisphaera; species Paludisphaera sp. The sequence goes on along the minus strand of NZ_JBBCIR010000030.1, from coordinate 44,571 downwards.
TACTCGGGCCGGAGCGACGGCCAGAAGGCCTGGAAGGCGGGCGTGTTGGCCCAGCGGCGGAAGGTGTTCAGCCAGCCGCGGTTGATGGGCAGCCCGGAGTTGCGGCGGAGGGCCAGGGTCAGCCAGGCGTTCTCCATGATCTGGAGCATGCGGATGACCGCGTGCAACTCGGCGCGCTCGTAGTCGGGAGTGGGGGTGCCGGGGGCGGGGCTGGAGAGCGGCGGCAGCTCGGGGTAGATCTGGCGGCTGAGCCGCGCCAGGGCCGGCTCGCTTTCGAGGTCGCGTTGCAGGGTGATCCAGTCCTTGGCGGATTCCAGGAACTCCTCGTCCAGGGCGTGGGCGGCGTCGCTCCAGCGGGCCTGGAGCCTGGCGAAGAGGCGCGGGACGTACTCGGCGTGGGGGGCGTCCGCGTCGTCGCGCAGGCGGTGGACGGCGTCCTGGAGGACGTCGGTGGCGATGTGGTCGCCGAGGCAGCGGTAGCACTCGAACTGCTCCTCGTCGAACGACTGGCGGATGTCGGTCGGCTGGTAGGGGAAGTTCGAGTCGCCGCGCGCGTAGTTCTGGAGGTCGGGGGGCTCGTCGCCGGTCATCGAGGTCCGGACGTAGACGAGCACGCCGGGGAGCTGGCCGTGGTCGACGTCGTCGTAGCGGATGCTCCCGACGACGGCGTGGGCGCGAGTCAGCCGCTCGTCGCCTCGGGGCCGCAGGGGCTCGGTGTCGATCTGGATGCGGACGCCGAAATCGATCCGGCAGAGGCGGATCAGGGTCGCCAGGTTCGAGTTCGACGAGTCGGACTCCCCCCCCGCGTCGACGGCGACGATGTAGCGGCATCGGCGGCGGATCAGCTCATAGACGCCCGAGTTGTCGAAGTGGCCGCCGTCGGAGAGGTGGACGTAGTCGCCCGTGCCGTGGGTCTTGCCGAAGAGCTCGTTCACCAGCCAGCCGCCGAACCGGGGGCCGCGCGCCACCCACCGTCGGGCGTCGCGCGGGTTCTGCACCCACCAGCCGAGCCTCGCGTTGAACACGGCGAGGAGCGCCGTCAACGCCCCGGACTGGTAGACCCCCATGTTCGGGTCGACCGCCGCCCCGGAGACGGACATCGCGCGGCCGAGGGTCAGGTTCCGCGACGCCTGGCCCGCCTCCGGGAGCTTGCGAAAGCCGACCGACTTCGAGCCGCAGTAGAGCGGGGAGAGGAGGAACGACTCCCCCTTGCGGCTGCGCCAGGCGAGGTCCTCGCCCGCGACGAGGTTCAGCGTGGTGTTGATCAGCAGGTGAGGGCCCCAGTAGGGCCGGTCCGACGTCGTCGACCCGTCCCTGCCCCGATAGGCGAACCGGCGGCCGATCATCAGCCGGGCCAGGGGGAGGTCGTCCTCCTGGTCGAGGCCGGTCACCGGGTTCGGGTCTCGCTCCGGCGGCCACGACCGCGTCCCCGGGCCGCTGATCGAGGGGGCGCCGGCCGGCACGGTCGTGTCGCGGGGCGTCGCGTCCCAGCGCTCGCGCCACGCCGCCACCGGCCGCGAGGCGCCCAGGTAGCACCGCGCGAGGCGGTTGGCGTACATCGCGTTGAGCGAGAACAGGTTCACGTCGATCAGGTAGAAGCCCAGGAGCGTGAGGGCCCCGAACACGATGATCCAGGCCACGATCGCCCAGCCGGCCGAGCCGACGACTCCCCGCAGGTAATAGTCGAAGCCGACCGGCGTGCGGACGTTCTCCGCGGTCAGGGACGGGTCGTTCAGCATCAGCGACGCCACCAGGCCGACCGCCCCCCCCAGGCCGATCAGGAAGACCGGCGGCGCCAACGCCGCGAGCCTCGCGATGGCCCGGCCGCCCCCCCGCCCCTGGACGCTCGGCAGGACGAAGCGGCCCGTCAAGACCCCCAGCAGCGTCGTGCCGATCCAGCCGGACGCCAGGAGCCCCCTCGCCATCCCGCCGAGCGACAGGATCAGCCCCGGCAGGTGGATCAACGAGCCCATCAGGACCATCCAGGACAACGCCATGAGGCCCAGCTTCGCGGCGTAGCGGCCCCACCATTCCCGCTCGGCCTCGGTCATCGCCCGGCCGGCCATCGCCACCTCCACGATGAGCGTGGCGATCACCACCCCCAGCGCCCCCGGGACCGCGAAGGTCGCCATCAGGTCCGGTCGATCGACCCGCGCGAACCCTCGGATCATCGCGAGCAGGAGCACGAACAGCACCCCGCCGCTGGCCCCGGCCAGGAACGCCGCCCTCGCGAACTCCCATCTCGCCCACCCCTGGCGCAGGCCGATCGCCACCGAGCCGCTCGCCATGAAGAGCCCGAAGACCGTCGACATGAACAGGAACGAGGGGAGGTGCAGCAAGTCCAGGTGGTTGGTCGCCAGCTCGACGAGGTTCCCGACGACCGACGAGCTGCCCGGCAGATACTCCGACGCCGGTTCGTCGAGGAGCCGCGTCACTCGCCCCGCCTGACCGGGCCGCGCGAGCCACTCGCCGAGGTTCCAGAGGAACCATCGCGAGCAGGCGGCCAGGCAGAACGCCGCGACCAGCGTGGCCCCGGCCACGATCAAGGCCCTCCGCTCCGCGCGCGGGGGCCGCCGTCCGCCCCGGACCCGGAATTCCGCGAGGGACTGCGCGTTGAGCCGCATCGCGAGGCTCGCCGACACGACGCCCGCGACCAGGAAAAGCCAGGCCACCTCCCAGCCGTACAGGGAGTCCGGCGAGGATTCGGCGTTGATGTAATCGAACCCGAAGACGGCCAGCCGGGCGGCCAGCGCCAGGACCAACGCCAGCGGGAAGAGCATCATCAGGTTGATGACGACGTTCCGGATCCAGATCATCACCACGGTCCACACGTCCGCGGAGAGCGGGTCGGGATTCGGGAAGAGGTAGCTGCTGAACGACCGCAGGTGCCGCAGCGGCTGGGGCTCCTCGTCGACCACCGGCAGGGGCCGGGCGGCCGGGTTGAAGGACCCTCGCTCCGCGGTCGCCTGGCGGATGCGGCCGTAGTCGAGCTGCCGCTCGACATTCTCCACGTCCCCCTCTCGCTTCAGCCATGCGGCGAGCCAGCCGCCGGCGTAACCGCCTCCGGAGACCGTCGAGAGGTAGTCGAACCGCTTGAGCAGCCCGAGGTTCGCCAGCCCCTGGAGGAACCCCACCGCGAACGTCGCGCTCCGAATCCCCCCCCCCGAGATCGCCAGCCCCGTCACGTGCTCCTCGAGCATGGCGACCCGCGCGTCCATCAGCGCGGAGTCGGCGTCCGGCGGCCCGGTGGGAGGCGTCGATGCGGAGTCGGCGCCCGTCGGCCCGGGGGGAGGCGGCAATTTCGCCTGACCGCCGCGGGGGATCGTGCTCTTGGCGGGGGGCTCGACGAAGCCGACGGTCAGGCCGAGATCCTCCAGCAGTCGCCGCAGGGAGGCCCAGAACCCCGAGCGGCCCGCGTCCGGACGCGACGGCGCCGGGGGGGTGCCCGTCGGCCCGAAGGCCTTCTTGCGATACCTCGCCATCCGGGCCCGGCGGAGGGCTTCTGTCTCCGCTTCCGGGGGGGAGCGTCGCGGCTTGTCCGGGGACGGGCGGGAGCTTTCGTCGGCCGATCTCGACGCGGTCTCGCCCGGTGCCGGTCGGCCCTCGCGGGCACCCAGCCCGAGCCACGCCAGCGGCCGCCCCAGGACGGCCCAGACCCCCGAGCGGCCCGGCGCGTCCGCGCGGCCGGTTGACCGGTCCGCATCGTCGCGAGCCCGATCCGGAACGCTCGCGGGGGGATCTCGGCGTTGCAAGATCAGGTCCAACTCCGCGAGGATCACTTCCGTCAGGCTCGCCGGCGAGTTGTCTGGCTTCGGCATCACCCGATTCCCTTCTTGCATCGAAGGAGCGAACTCTTGGCCGGCATCCGACTAATTCTTGCTTGATGGCGGCGAGTTCCGGCGATTTTACGCAATCATGATACGATCGCAAGCGGCCAGTTTTACAAGGATGCGCACCTTCCGCTTATTACGAAAGCGTCGACCGAGTCCAGGACGGCCCGGGGGCCAGGCATTTGACTCGCGCGAGGGAGGCGCGGGTGTCGCGTCGGCGGGGGAAGCGCGTGGACCCGCCGCGGCGCGTCGCGCCCCAGGTTGATGAAGCGGAAAGTCCTGGCCGCGAAAAGTCTTCGGTCGCGAGCTGGGCCCTGCGCGACGGCGACCGTGGGAGTCGACGACGGTCGCGCGCCGCCCTCGCCCGCCGAGCGGCGGAGGTGGGGAGAGGGATTGCTTTCCCCTCGCGGGAGCGGAATCCGCGATCGGTCAGATCTGGTAGTTCAGGCGCTGGGAATAGGCGTCGTCGGGGCGGACTTCGCCGGGGGCGCCTTCGCGATAGCGGAGGTTGGGGGCCTCGATGGTGACGGTGGTCCCGGGGGCGACGCTGCGGGTGATCCACGCGGACGAGCCGATCACGGACTTCCGGCCGATGACGGTGTCTCCGCCCAGGATGGTGGCGTTGGCGTAGATCACCACGTCGTCCTCGATGGTCGGGTGCCGCTTGCGGCCCCGGACGATGTCGCCGGTGGACTCGTCGCGGGGGAAGCTCAGCGCCCCCAGGGTGACCCCCTGGTAGATCTTCACGCGGTCGCCGATCTCGGTCGTCTGGCCGACGACCACGCCGGTGCCGTGGTCGATGAAGAATTCGCGGCCGATGGTCGCGCCGGGGTGGATGTCGATTCCCGTCTTGCCGTGGGCGTACTCGGTCATCATCCGGGGGATGAGCGGCACGCCCAGGTTGTACATCTCATGGGCCAGGCGGTAGACGACGATCGCGGCGACGCCCGGGTAGCAGAAGACGATCTCGTCGCGGCTGGATGCGGCCGGGTCCCCCTCGTAGGCCGCCTTCACGTCCCCCGCCGCCATGGCGCGGAGGTCGGGGATCCGCTCCAGGAACTGGAGGGCGAAGACCTCGGCCCTGGCCTCGGAGTCGGCGAACGGCTCGCGGGCCTGGCAGTCGTGCTGGAAGGCGCGGGTGATCTGCCGACGGAGCCGGTCGAACAGCCCGTCGACGAGCGCGCCGACGTGGTAGCCGACGTTCCCCATGTGGAGGTTCTGCCGCCGGCCGTACCCCGGGAAGATGATCTCGCGCAGGTCGCCGAGGATCTCGACGACCTCGCGGTAGCTGGGGAGCGAGGAGTGGCCGAGGTGGTTGATCGACTGGCAGCCCTCGTAGGTCGCCACGATCCTGGCGGTGAGGCCAGGGAGCCTCTCGCCCAGCCTCCCGTTCGCGTTCACGTCCGTCGCCATGTCGCGCCTTCCCCATCCGCCGCGGTCAGGAACCATCCCAGCATCTTACGGCATCGCGACGGCCGGCGGCAACGCGACCGCCCGCGCGGGGGACGCGTCGGCCGCCCGCGTTGACTCGCCCCCGGCGCGCCCCTAGCATGACACGGGCGCCCCCGCCCACGTGGATCGACACCCCGCGCGACGACCTGGCTGGGAGGAACGCATCGTATGGCGACGGATCGGCCCCGGACGCTCGGCGAGCTGCGCGAGAGCGGCCACCGGCTGGAATCGGTCAAGGAGGAGATGAGGCGCAACCTCGTCCGCAAGCTCCGGGCCGGCGAGCCCCTGTTCCCCGACATCCTCGGCTACGAGGAGACGGTCGTCCCGCAGATCCAGAACGCGATCCTCTCGCGGCACGACATGCTGTTCCTCGGCCTCCGCGGCCAGGCCAAGACCCGCATGCTCCGCCAGCTCGTCCACCTGCTGGACGACGCCGCGCCGATCGTCGAGGGGTCGGAGATCAACGACCACCCGTACCATCCCATCTCCGCCTTCGCCCGCCAGCTCGTCGCCGAGCGGGGGGACGAGACGCCCGTCGCCTGGATCGGCCGGGAGCATCGGTACAACGAGAAGCTCGCCACCCCCGACGTCACCATCGCCGACCTGATCGGCGAGGTCGACATGATCAAGCACGCCGAGGGCCGCTACCTCTCCAGCGAGGCGACGATGCACTACGGCCTGATCCCGCGCACCAATCGCGGGATCTTCTGCATCAACGAGCTGCCGGACCTCGCCCCCAAGATCCAGGTCGGCCTGTTCAACGTCCTGGAGGAGCGCGACGTCCAGATCCGCGGCTACCCGATCCGCATGGAGCTGGACCTCTGCCTGGTCTTCTCGGCCAACCCCGAGGACTACACCAATCGCGGCCGGATCGTCACGCCGCTGAAGGACCGCATCGGATCGGTGGTGCGGACCCACTACCCGCTGACGCGCGAGATCGGCATGGCCGTCAACGACGCCAACGCCGAGCTCGACCGCCCCGAGGGGGGTCCCGAGGTCGTCGTCCCGCTCTACATCAAGGAGGCCGTCGAGGAGGTGGCGCGGCTGGCGAGGACCTCGCCCCACGTCAACCAGCAGTCGGGGGTGTCGGTCCGGATGTCGATCGCCAACCTGGAGAACGTCGTCTCCAACGCCGAGCGCCGGGCGCTCGTGACCGGCGAGGACGCGATCGTGCCGCGGATCGGCGACCTGGCCTCGGCCCTGGCCAGCTCGCGCGGGAAGCTGGAATTGACCATGGCCGAGGAGGACGGCCACGAGGATAAATTGATCCAGCGGATCATCGACGAGGCGGTCAAGAACGTCTTCGCCCTCCACTTCGACGCCCGCGAATTCCGGCCGATCGTCCAGTACTTCGAGTCGGGCCAGACGGTCGAGACCGGCGACATGCTCGACTCCCGCGCGGTCCTGGACCGCGTCGCCAAGGCGCCAGGCCTGCGCAAGCGGGCCGAGGAGGCCGCCCCCGAGCTGGCCCCCGAAGCCAGGTCCCCGACCGCCAGGCTCGCCGCCGCGGCCGGCGTCGCCGAGTTCATCCTCGAAGGGCTCCACGTCCACAACAAGCTGAACAAGGCGACGAAGCAAGGCGGGACGTCGTACCGGCGCTGATCGTGGCTCGGTCCGAGCAGCATCCTAACGGCCTTCCCCCCTGGAGGGGGAAGGTGGCCCGGAGGGCCGGATAAGGGGGGGACGAGCGAGACGACCTCCGGAGTTTGTAGGGGCCTTCCCCGGCCGACGGCCTGGGCACTGGCCGCGAATTCCGGCACTGCGTGGGCAAGCTCCCCCTCATCTGACCGCTTCGCGGTCTGTCTTCCCCCACCAGGGGGGAAGATCGTCCGAGCCGACGAACTCCGTGGCGATCATCCGTCATCATCCCGCACGTCCCGCGCGGAGGCCCCGACCGATCATGGCGAACTATGAATACTCGAAGTGGGACGGCTCGCAGGAGTTCCAGCCGCAATCGGCGGACAAGCTGTTCGAGCAGATCTCCGAATATCTGATGCAATACGGCGAGGACGTCCTACGCAACCTGGACGACGTGGACGACGAGGACCTGCCGGAAGTCGTCGAGATGATCCAGAAGGAAGGCCTGATCGAACGCGACGAGGAAGGTCGCTGGACGGTGACGCCGAAGGGGATGCGGAAGATCCAGGACAAGTCGCTCCACGACCTGTTCCTGACCTTCAACCGCGACGCCCTCGGCCGCCACGAGACGCAGCAGAAGGGCGAAGGGACCGTCTCGCTGGAGGACACCCGCCCCTACGTCTACGGCGACCCCCTCTCCAACATCAACATGCACGAGACGCTCAAGAACGCCTACATCAGGCAGGGGGGCGGCCTGCCGATCCGGCTGAGCCAGGACGACTACGTCGTCCACGAGACCGAGTATCAGACGCGCTGCGCCACCGTCGTCCTGATCGACATGAGCGGGTCGATGGGGCGTTACGGCAAGTACTACACGACCAAGAAGGTGGCCATCGCGCTTCAGGCGTTGGTGCGGGCGCAATATCCGCAAGACTCGATCCAGATGATCGGGTTTTACACCTTCGCCAACAAGATGACCGAGCGAGAACTGCTGAACTCGGCCCCCAAGCCGGTGAGCATGTACGACAGCCGCATCCACCTGCGATACGACATGGACGAGCCGCGCGGCCGCGTGCCGCAGCACTTCACCAACATCCACGCCGGCCTCCGCCTGGCGCGAAATCACCTGCTGAAGCAGGCGGCCGGGAACAAGCAGATCATCGTCATCACCGACGGCGAGCCCACGGCCCACATCGAGGGCCGCGAGGTCGTCCTGATCTACCCCCCCGCCGAGAAGACCGCGGCGCACACGCTGGCGGAAGCCCGCCGCTGCTCCGCGGCGGGGATCCGGATCTCCAGCTACGCCCTCATCGAAGATTACTTCTATCTGGGCCTGGTGAACTTCGTGCAGGAGATGGCCCGCGTCTCCAACGGCGTCGCGGCGTATTGCTCGTGCGAGGACCTCGGCAAGTTCGTCTTCGAGAGCTTCGTCGGCGGTCGCCACACCAAGCGATACGGCGCGTGAGGCTCATCCCGACTGCTTGACCATGCTGTACGGGACCACCTTGACCCCGCGCTCGCGCAGCCCGGCAAGGCCCCGACGCAGCTCGGCGAGTTGCTGGGTCCACTCCGCTTCGTCGAGGGGTTCGAACCCGACCGCGGCGCCCGCGGGGTCGGCCAGCTCGCGCTCGTCCATCAGGAAGACCAGGTCGCCGCGCGACAGCAGCAGCGACTCGATCAGCCGGCGGGTCCCCTCGACGTGCTCCGATCGCCGTTCCCGACCGCCGGCCCCGACGAGGGTCAGGACGCTCAGCCCGATCCCCGCGTCCTTGGCGGCGGCGGCGAAGGCGTGGAGGTCGGCGTCGCACCAGTCCTTGCCGTAGGCCCGACGGACCTCGGGCGCGCCCGACTCCACCCCGAGCGCGATCCGAGCGAGCCGACCCCGACGCGCCTCGCGGAGCCCTTCCAGGTTGAGCACCGGGTCCTGGAACTCGTCGAGGAAGGCGTGGACGTCGTCGATCGCCGGGCCGTCCTCGTCCCGAAGCTCTCGCTCGATCGACTCCAGGTAGGCCGTCACGTCCCCGCCCGGGAGTCGCAACACGTCCGAGCCGGCCAGGAACGCGGTCCGGGTCTGGGCCAGGCGGCCCCCTATCAACGCGGCGATCTCCCGCGCGTGCGCCGCGAACTCCTCGGGGTTTCGGGCCTCGTGGTCGCGGGCCGCCCCGCCGGCGAACCCACGGCCGTCGCGGTCGCCGACGGTCGCTTGCAGGACCAGGGCGTTCGGGCAGTCCGGGGGGATGAACGCCTGGGGCCGGTAGGCGCGGCGGTATCGGGCCTCGAAGTCCTCCCAGGCGGCGGCGTCCCAGGAGGCGACGCGGCCGAGGAACTCGCGCAGCTCGGCGTCCTCGATCGGCCGGGCCTTGTCGTCCGGCGGGTCGAGACGGCGGCCGCCGGCCAGGTCGGCGAGGAGGGTCTCGGCGACGCCGCGGATCTCCTCGTCCAGTCGGCGGGCCTCGGCCGGTTCCAGCGTCCTGCGGCGCATGACGAGGTTCGCCCCGTCGCGCACGCGGTCGACCTCCTGGATCGGGCCGTCGAGGCGGCGGATGAAGTGGCGGTCGCGCAGGTAGGCCCGCTGCCAGCGGCCTTCCAGGTCGAAGTGGTAGATGGGGGCGTCGCCGTAGTAGAGCGAGAAGACCCCCTGCTTGAAGCCGGCGAAGACGAGGTCGCGGCCCTCCCACAAGAGGCCCTCGCGGCGGGTGTAGAGGGCCCCTTTCTCCAGCAGACAGGCGGCTTCGTTCTGCTGCGTCGTCATCCTGCGTCGTCCTCCGGACATTCGGGCGGTGGTCGGCCCGCGAGGGCGTCAACGTCGACGGCGGTCGGCGCGGGAAACGCTCTCGCCCGATTCGGTCACCCGATTATACTAGGCCCCGAACGGGAAACCGGGGGCCGGGCCCCTTCGCGCCCGACTTCGACGAGCCGGGAGGGCCCGCCTCCCCCCCGCATGGAGGATCGCCATGGAGCCGGACGCTCCCCCCCCCGCCCTCTCCTCGCCGAGAGCCCCCAGGGCCTGGATCGAGCCGATCGCCCTGGTCGCCGTCTGCCTCGCGCTGTTCCTCGCCGGCAACGGCCGCACCGGGCTGTGGGACCGCGACGAGCCCCGCAACGCCGTGGCCGTCCACGAGATGCGCGCCCGGGGCGACTGGCTCTATCCCACGTTCAACGGCGAGCCCCGCCACCACAAGCCGATCCTCTCCTACTGGCTCATGGGCCTGGCGACGGCCGTCATCGGCGAGGGGCCCGCGGGGATGCGCCTGCACTCGGCCCTCGCCGGGACCGGGACGTGCCTGCTGGTCTGGCTGCTGGGGCGAAGGATGCTCGGCGCCCGCGCGGGATTCCTGGCGGCGCTGATGCTGGCCGTCTCGCCGATCATGGTGGCCGAGTCCAAGCTCGCCACGACCGACGCCACGCTCTCGTTCTGGCTGATGGCCTGCCAGCTCTGCCTGTTCGAGCTGACCCGGCGCGAGTCGCGACCGATCGCGACGGCGTTCTGGGTCTCCCTCTCGCTGGCCATGCTGACGAAGGGGCCGGTCGCCCCGGCCATCCTGGCCGCGATCGCCCTGCCCGCCTGGTGGTGGGGATGCCCGGTGGCGACGGTCTGGCGGCGGCTGGAGTGGCGTCGGGGGGCGTTGATCTGCCTGACCCTCGCCGCCCCCTGGTTCGTCCTGATGATCGGATCGACCCGTGGCGAGTTCATGGAAGTCGCCATCAAGCAGCAGCTACTCCAGCGCGTCTCGACCGAGATGGAGGAGCACGGCGCGTATCCCGGCTACTACGCGGCGATGTCCACGGTCCTGTTCTTCCCGTGGTCGTGCCTGGTCCCGATGGCGCTCGTCGCCGCGTGGAAGCGCCGGAAGGTCGACCCGAACCTGGCGTACCTGATCGCCTGGGTCGTCGGGCCCATGATCATGCTGGAGTGCGTCCGCACCAAGCTGATCCACTATTACTTGCCGGCCTTCCCCGCCTGCGCGCTGCTGGCGGCGTGGGTGGTGAAGTCGGTCGCCCGGCAGGAGGTGACGCTCCGACGCTGGCCGCTCGGAGGATTGGCGCAGGGGATGATCGCCGGGATCGGCGTCGTCGCGGCGATCGGGACGGCGGCCTCGGCGGTGGCGGCGCCGAGCGGCCTCGGCCTCCCCTTGATCGCCTGCGGGCTCGTCCTGGGGATCGGGACCGTCGGCGGCCTGCTCCAACTCCATCGCGGCCAGACCTGGCGCGGGGCCTGGTGGCTCGCCGGGGGCGTGGGGGGGATGATGCTCCTGCTGGGCGGCTGGCTGCTGCCGGCGGCCGAGCCCCAGCGGATCTCGCGGATCGTCGGCGAGCGGATGGCCGACCTACGGGCCAGGACGGGGCTCGACCCCCTCTTGATGGGATACCAGGAGCCGGGCGTCATCTACGCCTACGGATCGCCGATCGCCCTGACGCGCGGGGCCGACGCCCTGCGCGAGCGCCTGGCGGAACACGGCGCGATGATCACGGCGGTCACGCCGGCCGAGATGTCGGTGTTCGAATCGAAGTTCGGCGTGACGTTCGAGAGGATCGAGGATGTCGTCGGCTTCAACCCGGCCAAGGGGACGACATCGACGCTTCACCTGGCCGTCATCCGGCCCGCCCCGGCCGACTCAACGGCCCGCGCCTCGTCCGGCGAGGAGCCGCTCGTAAAGTGAGCGGAGTTGCGACGTCATCGTCTCGTGGCGGAACTGGTCGGCGAAGCGGCGGCGGCCCTCCGCGCCCAGCCGGTCCCGCAGCGAGGCGTCGGCGGCGAGCCGGAGGACGGCCCCGGCCAGCCCGTCCAGGTCGCGCGGCCTCAGCAAGACCCCGGTCTCGGGGGTGACGACCTCGCGGGCGCCGTCGATGTCGTAGCTGATCGCCGGTCGGCCGACGAGCAGCGACTGCGGCAGTACCCGCGCCAGCCCTTCGCGGAGGCTGGGATGGATCACCGCGTCCACGCCGTTCAGCAACTCGGGGATGCGGTCGGGGGGGACCAGCCCGGTGAGGATGAAGGCGTCGCGAATGCCCCGGGCCTCCAGGTCGGCGATGAGCTTCTCCCGCAGGATGCCGTCGCCGATCCAGACGAAGCGGACCTCGGGATTCGCCCGGAGGATCGCCGGGGCGGCGGCGATGATGTCGTCATGCCCCTTCAGCTCGAACAGCCGCGCGACGGTCGCGAACGCGACGTGTTCCGGCGACAGCCCCAGTTCGCGACGGACGTCCTCGCGCGATCGGCGAGGGTTCAGGAAGGCGTCGGCGTCCATGCCGCTGTAGACGGTGCTGAACTGCTCGGGGCGGCCGACGCCCGCCGCGAGCGCCTGCTGGGTCATGGCGTCGCAGACGCTGACGATCGCGTGGCAGCGTTTCGCCGCCCATCGTTCCAGCCCGATGTACAGCCGGTTGCGACGGGCCGTCTCGAACGGGCCGAACGGCAGCCCGTGGATCGTGTGGACGACGGCCGGCACCTTCTCGTGCCAGGCGGCGGCGCGGCCGACGATGCCGGCCTTCGAACTGTGCGTGTGGACCACGTCCGGCCGGAGCCGACGGAACGCCAGGCGCAGCTCGCGATACGCCTTCCAGTCGGTGGCCGGGCTGACGGCTCGGATCAGGTGGGGCGTCAACTCCACCTTCAGCCCCTGCTCCTCCGCGCGGCGGAACAGGTCCCCCTCGGGCCCCTCGGCCGGGCCGGTGATGAGGGTGACGTCGTCGCGATGGCGGTGATGCAGGCCCTCGACGGTCAGGAGGGTGTTCTCCTGCGCCCCGCCGAGGATCAGCCGGGTGATGACGTGGACGATCTTCATGGGGAAGGGGCTCGGACCAGGGGCGCGCGGTCGTAGTTCACGCGGAGCAGGAACAGCCCGCGCGCGGGGGCGTTGGGGCCGGCTTCCTCGCGGTCCTGGGCGCGGAGGACCTCGCCGACCCACGCCTCGGGGCGCTTGCCCGCGCCGACCAGCATGAGCGTCCCGGCGATGGCCCGCACCATGTTGTACAGGAAGCCGTCGGCCTCGGCCTCGATGTGGACGATGTCGCCGTGGCGGGTCGCCTCGACGTCGAATATGGTCCGCACGGAGCTGAGCCGGTTGGGCCAGTCGGTTTCGAAGCTGCGGAAGTCGTGACGCCCCAGCAGCGCGGCGCCGGCGCGGTTCATGGCGTCGACGTCGAGCTTGTGGAAGACGTGCCAGGCGTGCCGCAGCTCGAACGGGCTGGCGTACTGGTCGTTGTCGATCCGGTAGCGGTAGCGCTTGGAACGGGCGTCGAGCGTGGCGTGGAACGCCTGGGGGACCTCCGCCGCGGCGCGCACGCGGACGTCGCGCGGGAGCGTCGCGTTGAGCGCCCGGACGAAGACCTCCGGGGGGTGGCGCGAGGCGGTCAGGAAGTGGACGACCTGGCCGATCGCGTGGACCCCGGCGTCGGTGCGGCCGCTGGCGTTGGTGTTGGGGGCGGCCCCGGTGAGCCGCCCGATCGCCTCGTCCAGCACGGATTGCACGGTGCGCAGGCCGGGCTGGCGCTGCCAGCCGTGGAAGTCCGTGCCGTCGTAGGCGATCGTCAGCTTGATGTTGCGCATGTCCGGCGGTCGGTCCGGTCGGCTCACGCGCGGGCGGGTTCGAGGGTCAGCAGGACCTCGGCGATCTGGACGGCGTTGGTGGCGGCGCCCTTGCGGAGGTTGTCGCTGACGCACCAGAACAGCAGGGCGTTGGGATCCTTCAGGTCGTTGCGGATCCGGCCGACGAAGACGTCGTCGCGCCCCTCCGCGGAGGCGGGGAGCGGGTACTGGCGGGCCGTGGGGTCGTCCACGACGGTCACGCCGGGCGCCTTGGCCCAGAGTTCCCGCGCGGCGGCGGCCGGGATCGGGCGCTCGGTCTCGACCAGGATCGACTCGCTGTGCGAGTAGGAGACCGGGACCCGGACGCAGGTGGGCACCACGTCGATGGAGTCGTCCCCCAGGATCTTCCTGGTCTCGTTCACCATCTTGATCTCCTCCTTGGTGAACCCGTTGGGGAGGAAGTCGTCGATCTGCGGCAGGCAGTTGTTGAAGATGGGGTGGGCGAACTTGGCCGGCGACGGCGCCGCCTCGCCCCGGCCGAAGGCGCGGGCCTGGGCCTCGTACTCGTCGATCCCCTTCTGGCCGGCGCCCGAGGTCGACTGGTAGGTGCTGACCACCACGCGCTTCACCTTGAAGGCGTCGTGCAGCGGCTTCAGCGCCACGACCATCTGGATCGTCGAGCAGTTGGGGTTGGCGATGATCCCCCGATTCCTGGCCACGTCCTGGGGGTTCACCTCCGGGACGACCAGCGGGACCTCGGGGTCCATGCGGAAGGCGCTGGAGTTGTCGACGACGACCGCGCCGGCCGCGGCGGCGATCGGGCTCCACTCCAGGGAGACGCTCCCGGGGGTGCTGGAGAGGACGATGTCGACGCCTTCGAACTCGGCCCGCTCGAGCTTGCGCACCGTATGTTTCTCGCCGCGGAACGTCACCGTCTTGCCGGCGCTCCGCTCGGAGGCCAGGAACTTGATGGAAGCCAGGGGGAAGTTCCGCTCCTCAAGGAGCCGGATCATCCTCTCGCCCACGGCGCCGCTGGCGCCGACGACGGCTACGTTCTTCACGGTCGGGGACTCCGGACGTTGAAACTCGGACGCGTCTGCCCCCCCATCTTACGACGGCGCGACGACCTACGCCACGCGAACCGCGCCGTCGGGGGTCGCCTCCGCGGAACGGTCCTGTGCGCCGGGCGGGGTCGGCCTTAGAATATCAGCTTGGGAGACGGCGGACCCTCGGCCCGAGGCGCGAAGGGGGCCTCCGGTCGCGTTCGGACGCGATCGTCGCCCGAGAGGTTCGCTCCCGCGCTTTTATCCTAGGGGTCGACGTCGTGAAAGTCCTGGTCATCGGCAAGGGGGGGCGGGAGCACGCCCTCTGCTGGAAGCTCAAGCAGTCGCCGCGAGTCACGGCGGTTTTCTGCGCCCCCGGGAACGCGGGCACCGCGCTGGACGTCCAGAACGTCGCGATCGAGGCGCACGACCTGCGCGGCCTGGCCCAGTTCGCCCGCCGCGAGGGGATCGACCTGACGGTCGTCGGCCCGGAGGAGCCGCTGACGAAGGGGATCGTCGACCTCTTCCAGCGCGAGGGGCTGCGGATCTTCGGCCCGCGGCGCGACGCCGCGGAGCTGGAGGGGAGCAAGGTCTTCGCCAAGGAGCTGATGCGCCAGGCCGGCATCCCCACGGCCGACTATCGCATCTTCCGGAGCGCCCCGGACGCCGAGCACTACGTCCTCTCGCGCGAGGTCGCCCTGGTCATCCGGTCGCGCGGGCGGTCGACGATCCGCAACACGATCCACGCCCGGACCGCCGCCGAGGCCCTGGACGCCGTCGAGCGGATCCTCGACCCTCGCGAGATGATGGGGCCGGGCGTCCAGGTCGAGATCGAGGACCGGGGGACGCGCAAGGCGTACTCGTCGGTCGTCGAGGCGCGGGATGCGGTCCTCTCCTGCCCCGTCGGCCTGGTCGTCAAGGCCGACGGCCTGGCGGCCGGCAAGGGGGTCTACGTCTGCGGCACCGTCCGCGAGGCGCTCACGGCCATCGACCAGGTCATGATCCGCCGGGTCTACGGCCAGGCCGGCGACCGCCTGCTGATCGAGGAGCGGCTCGACGGCCGCGAGACGAGCATCCTGGCGCTCACCGACGGCCGGACCATCGTCCCGCTGGCCTCCAGCCAGGACTACAAGCGGGCGCTCGACGGCGACCAGGGCCCCAACACCGGCGGCATGGGCGCCTTCTCCCCCACCCCGATGGTCACCCCCGAGCTGATGCAGCAGGTGGAGCGCGAGATCCTCGTGCCGGTCGTCCACGCCCTGAAGCGGGCGCGGCGGCCGTTCCGGGGGGTCCTCTACGCGGGCCTCATGCTGACGAACCAGGGGCCGAAGGTCCTGGAGTTCAACGTCCGGTTCGGCGACCCGGAGACCCAGGTCATCCTCATGCGGCTGAAGTCCGACCTCCTCGACGCGATCGAGGCCGTGGTCGACGAGCGGCTCGACTCGACCGCCCTGGAGTGGGACTCGCGGCCCTCCGTGACGGTGGTCATGGCCGCCGAGGGCTACCCCGGCCCTTACGAACGCAACCGCGTCATCCAGAACCTGCCCCAGGTCGACGCGATGAAGGACGTGAAGGTCTTCCACGCCGGGACCAAGCCCCGGCCCGACCCCGAGCCAGGCCGCGGCCCCCGCGTGGTCAGCGACGGCGGCCGCGTCCTCAACGTCACCGCCCTGGGCGACGACCTGGCGGCGGCCCGCGACCGCGCCTACCAGGCCGTCCGGGCCGTCCGCTTCCCCGGCGGCATCTACCGCCGCGACATCGCCGAGGGGATCGACGCGACGCCGACCGCTTAACGCCTCGGACGCCCCTGGCCCACGTGCCAGAGCCCCTTCAGGGCGTCCTGGGCCTTGCTGTACTGGAGCTTCCGGCTGAACGGCGCGGTGTCCACCTTCGGCGGCAACGCCGCGCCCTTCTCCACGCTGACGCGCTTCGCGAAGAACGCCGCGTCCGACGGCGCGTCCGGGGAGACGATGTACCCCTTCAGGCCGCTGTTGTCGATCTCGCCCTCCACCTTGGCGAAGATGTACCCGCGCGGCAGGACGATGTTCTGCGGCGCCCCGAAAGGGAACCGCTTGGTCGTCACCTGCTCGAACTCGCCGGGGTCGTTGATCCCGGACGGGTCCGGGTCGACCGACACCGAGATCACCGAGTTCAGCACGTTGCCGGCGATCTGCGCGTTGATCCCGCCGCCGCCGTGCGCCGCGGGGATCGCCTGGCCGGCGAAGTTGCTGAACGTCCGGTTGTCGATGAACAGCGGCGCCACGCCGTTGAACGCCCCGCCGCCGCTCTGGAACGAGACCGCCTGCGACGTCAGCGACTGCTGGTAGCCGGACTGGATGAACGAGTTCACCAGGTCGCCGCCCAGCTTCAGGTTATCCAGCGTCCGCGAGACCGTCACCCGCGAGTTCACCGCGCCGCGGTTGGCGTGCAGGTGCTCGATGAAGTGGCTGTTGATGATGACGTTGTCCATGCCGCGGCCGAACGAGACGTCGCGCGAGCCCGCCGGGGCGATCAGCATGACGTTGTTGGTCTCGCCGCCGATCATGAAGTTGGTGATCTTGGGATCCAGCGTGTCCCCCGCGCCGCTCGCGAAGATGCTGCTGGCGGTGGCGAAGGTCGTGAAGTTGGTGGCGTCGCCGCCGACGCGGACGTAGCCGATCTGCCCGGTGACCTCCGCCCCCTGCGAGACGACGTAGGTCCCGCCGGCCATCGGCGAGGTCGACCCGGGGATGAACTGCGTCGGGATCAGGCCGGGGTCGGTTGCGCCGGTGATCTGGTTGGCCTGGAACAGGTTCAGCCGGCCCGAGACCAGGAACGTGACGCTCTGCTGGTTGACCGCCGGCTGCCCCTGGCTGTTCGTCGTGGCCGCGGCGTTGGTGTGCACGGCGTCGACGATGATGCTGGCGCCGGTGGTGACCGGCAGGCCCAGGTTCACGAGGAACTCGTTGTTCTGGCCCGAGTTCACCAGCCCGGTCCCGCCGGGGGGCGTGTAATTCACGTCCACGCCGCCGAACCGCAGGACGTTGATCCCCTCCGGGGCCGAGATGCCGCCGGCCTGCCGGAACCCGGCGTGGATGTCCGACTGGGTCGTCGGGGCCGTCGTGCTGGTCCGCCCCAGCCAGAAGGAGGGCATGTCGACCAGCGAGATGCCGTTCTGCGCCAGGGTGCCCCGACGCTGGACCCAGTTCGGGTCGATCTGGTCGAAGGCCCCGTTGTTCTGGACGTTCAGGTTCTGGAAGAAGACCTTGCCGTCGCCCCCGTCGGCCGCCTCGACCCGGCCCACCAGCCGGCTGGAGTGCGTGACCGTCCCGGCCACCGTGATCGTGTTGATCAGGTTCGGCGTGTCGGCGTTGGCCCTGGTGAATGCCTGGCCCTGCTGGTCGACGACGTTCATCGTGCCGGGGCCGAACAGGGTCAGGGTCCACCTGTCGCCGTCGGCGTCCGTCCCGGAGACCGTCGCGGTCGGGATCGTCGAGTACGTGGAGAGCACTCGGCGCGTTTCCAGCCCCTCGGCCGAGGGCCGGTACGATCGTCTCGAGGGCGTTCGCTTGCTCGTCGACATTGGATCAATTCCCCTATGCCAGGAGGCGCTCCTGGGCGTCGGTCCCGCGGGCCCCTCGTGCGGTCGCCCAGGGCGTCGGCCCCATCCGGCTCGATCCCCCGGGACGAGAAGACATGCGTCCCGCGCCGATCGACGGACGGCGGCGGTCATCCCTCGCGGGTGGATGACCCTGGAGATTCGGCACACCTTGTTCGATAATCGGGTCGGACGACCGGCGCCCTTGAGCAATTCGTCAGAATCGGCGCATCCGTCGCAAGGCGAACCGGGTCACGACTCATATCGGACGTCGGCGCCCCCTTCATGAGCCGCGGCGCGGCTTCACCCCAGGAGTCCCGATGAGCGACACCGGCGGGCGGCGGCGCCCATGGATCCACATCACCCGGCGCCGAGCCTCCCGGCTGCACGCCCTGGTCCGACTCCTGGAGGAGCGGCCCCGCCCCCGCGACGAGATCCTCAAGGCCCTGGAGATCGGCCTGCGCACCTTCTACCGGGAGCTTGACCTCCTGAAGCGCCGGGGCGTCAAGATCCGCCACAAGGACCGGCTCTACTCGCTCGCCCCCGACCCCCGGGACCCCGCGGGCAAGCTCCCCTTCCCAGACCCCCAGCTCAGCTTCGCCGAGATCGCCGAGCTGGCCCGCTGCGACTGCGACGCCGGCCGCCGCCTGGCCGCCCTGCTGGAGTCCGTCACCGCCCTCGCCCTCCCCGAGGGGCGTTGACGCCGGCCCGCGACGGCCGCCGCCGACCCGTCGCGACCGACACGACCGGCCTCGATCCGGCCGGCGCGACTTGGAGGGCCGGGCGGCCTTCTGCTACCATCGAGGGTCGTGGCAGGGCCCCAGCAAAGTAGAGACGGTTCGCCGACCGAGGACGATCCCCAATGCGTTCCGACACGATCAAGAAGGGCGACGCGCGCGCCGGACACCGGAGCCTCCTGCGCGCCACGGGCGTCCGCGAGGACGACTGGAAGAAGCCGTTCATCGCCATCTGCAACAGCCACGTCGACATCATCCCCGGCCACGTCCACCTGCAGGCGGTCGGCGACTTCATCAAGGAGTGCGTGCGCGCGGCCGGCGGCGTGCCGTTCATCTTCAACACGATCGGCGTCGACGACGGCATCGCGATGGGCCACGCGGGGATGAAGTATTCGCTCCCCTCGCGCGAGCTGATCGCCGACTCCGTCGAGACGATGATCAACGCCCACATGTTCGACGGGATGATCTGCATCCCGAACTGCGACAAGATCGTCCCCGGCATGTTCATGGGGGCGATGCGCGTCAACATCCCGACGATCTTCGTCTCCGGCGGGCCGATGGAGGCCGGCAAGACGGCCGACGGCAAGACGGTCGACCTGATCGACGCCTTCATCGGCGGCGTCCAGAAGGCCCGCGGCCAGATGTCGGCCGAGGAGCTGGACGCCATCGAGAAGGCCGCCTGCCCCACCTGCGGCAGCTGCTCGGGCATGTTCACGGCCAACAGCATGAACTGCCTGGCCGAGGCCCTGGGCATGGCCCTCCCCGGCAACGGGACGATCCTGGCCACCTCCGCCGACCGCAAGGCCCTGTTCGAGGCCGCCGCCAAACGGATCGTCGAGATGGCCAAGGAGTTCTCCCGCGTCGGCGAGGGCCACGGCCTGCTCCCGCGCGAGATCGCCACGGCCGCCGCGTTCGACAACTCGATGATCCTGGACATGGCGATGGGGGGGAGCACCAACACGGTGCTGCACATCCTGGCCATCGCCCACGAGGCCCGGGTCCCATTCACGCTCGACCGGATCGACGAGCTGAGCAAGAAGACCCCCAACATCTGCAAGGTCAGCCCGTCCAGCAGCTACCACGTCGAGGACGTCGCCCGCGCCGGCGGCATCCACACCATCCTCGGCGAGGTCGCCCGGGGGCTCCCCGGCCTGCTCGACCTGACCACCCGGACCGTCACCGGCAAGACGCTCGGCGAGAACATCGAGGCGTATGACGTCCGGAGCCCGCACGCCGTCCAGGCGGCCCACGCGCTGACGCGCGTCCGCCCCGGCGGCGAGCGCACGAACCAGGCGTGGACCGTGGCCGCCGTGGCCGACGACCCCCGCTCGCAGTCCGCCGGCCTGGAAGCCCTGGGCTCCGAGGGCGAGTCGGTGGCCGTGGCCGTCGAGGGGGGCGGGCCGGGCGAGCCCGACGACGGCTTCGACGCCTACGACGTGATCCGCACGGTCGAGAACGCCTACTCGGAGACGGGGGGCCTGACGGTGCTGAAGGGGAACCTCGCCCCCGACGGCGCGATCGTGAAGACGGCCGGCGTGAGCCCCAAGATGTTCGCGCACTCCGGCCCGGCGGTCATCTTCGAGAGCGAGGAGGACGCCTACAACGGCATCGTCTTCGGCAAGGTGAAGCCCGGCGACGTCGTCGTCATCCGGTATGAAGGCCCCAAGGGGGGCCCCGGCATGCAAGAGATGCTCGCGCCCACCACGGCCATCAAG
Organism: Paludisphaera sp.; assembly: GCF_037189885.1. Classification (NCBI taxonomy): domain Bacteria; kingdom Pseudomonadati; phylum Planctomycetota; class Planctomycetia; order Isosphaerales; family Isosphaeraceae; genus Paludisphaera; species Paludisphaera sp. The sequence continues at coordinate 24,110 of NZ_JBBCIR010000030.1, read as the reverse complement.
GGCGTGAACCTGGACGACAAGTGCGCCCTCATCACCGACGGCCGCTTCTCCGGCGGTACCGCCGGCGCGTCGATCGGCCACGTCAGCCCCGAGGCCGCCGCCGGCGGCCCCATCGGCCTGATCCGGGACGGCGACATCATCGAGTTCGACATCGCCGCCGGCAAGCTCTCCGTCCGCCTCTCCGAGGAGGAGCTGGAAGCCCGCCGCGCCGACTGGAAGCCCCGCCCCTCCAAGTACCAGACCGGCTGGCTCGCCCGCTACCAGCACCTCGCCACCAGCGCCGACAGCGGCGCGGTGCTGAAGTACAACTGAGGCGTAGCCGCCGCTCGACGACGGGTTGTCATCACGCCCTTCCCCCCTGGTGGGGGAAGGTGGCCCGAAGGGCCGGATGAGGGGGGGACGAGCGGCACAAGCGTCGGAAATCGTAGGGGCCCTCCCGCGGCCGTTGGCTCGGGCTGGGCTTCCGAATTCCGATGCTCTCCGGACGGCTCCCCCTCATCTGACCGCTTCGCGGTCTGTCTTCCCCCTCCAGGGGGGAAGACCGTTTGTGTTTCGACCTGTCCTCTACCTCCCTCATGGACCGTAGGCGTATAGGGCCCCCTGCCAGGAAGCTAGGCCCTGGCCCCCCGCCTCACGCCACGTCCAGCGGCTTGAGGTCGTCGACGACGAACCTTCCGTCCACGCGGATCGGGACGCCGTCGAAGGCGATGGTGCCGCCGCCGTACTCGGGGCGCTGGATCTGGACGAGATCCCAGTGGATCTTGGAGCGGTTGCCGTTGTCGGCCTCGTCGTAGGCGTTGCCGGGCGTGAGGTGGAAGCTGCCGGCGATCTTCTCGTCGAACAGGATGTCGCGCATCGGCGTGAGGATGCGCGGGTTGCAGCCGATCGACCATTCTCCGGTGAAGCGGGCGCCCTCGTCGGCGTCGAAGATGCGCTGAAGCTTCTCCGCGTCCCCGCCCGAGCAATCCGCCTTCACGACCTTCCCCTCGCGGAACTCCAGCCGGACGCCGTCGAACGAGGCCCCCTGGTAGATCGTCGGCGTGTTGAACCGGATATGGCCGTTGATCGAGTTTCGCACGGGCGCGGTGAAGACCTCGCCGTCGGGGATGTTCATCGTCCCGTAGCACGGCACGACCGGGATGCCGGCGATCGAGAACGCCAGGTCGGTCTCCGGGCCGGTGATCCGCACCTCGCGAGCGGCCTCCATCCGGGCGACCAGCGGCGCCTGGTCCTTCGCCATCTGGGCGTAGTCGAGCGTGCAGACTTCGAAGTAGAAGTCCTCGAACGCGCCGGTGCTCATGCCGGCCTGCTGGGCCATGCTGGCGTTCGGCAGCCGCAGGACGCACCACTTGGTGTGCGTCACCCGGCGCTCGAAGTGGACGGGCTTCTGATAGAGGGCGTTGTAGGCGTCCAGCTTCTCGGGGGGGACGTCGGCCATCTCGCTGATGTTCCAGGCCCCGCGCAGGCCGATATACGCCTGGACCTGGTCCATCCGGGCGCGGTCGATCCGGCCCCACTTCTCGACGGCCTCGGCCGACCCGCGCATGACCAGCTCCCGGATGATCCGGGCGTCGCGCGTCTCCACCAGCGCGATCCCGCCGCGCCCGGCCGCCTTCTCGACCAGCAGCCTGGGCAGGGTGGAATCGGGCAGGTCGAAGCACTCGATCAGGAGAGTCTCGCCGGCCTGGAGGCGGACGGAGTGGTCGATGAGGATGTCGGCCAGGGTCTCCCAGCGCGGGTCGGGCATCGGGGCGGTTCTCCGGGACGCCCCCGCGAGGGCCGGGCCGGGGCTGGCCCGGCTTGCCCGCGAGGGGGGCGTCGTATAGCCTGGAAAAAGCGAACGGGGCGGGCGATGGGGCCGCGGCCCCGCCTCCATGATCGAGCCTACGCGCCGCGGCCGCAAGCCTTCCGCCGGCCGGGATAAGGGAGCGTTCCTTGAGCCTGTTCGACCTGTCGGGAAAGACCGCGATCGTCACCGGGGGCAACGGCGGGATCGGCCTGGGCATCGCCCTGGGGCTCGCCGAGGCCGGCGCGTCGGTCGCCGTGGTGGGGCGCAACGAGGAGAAGACCCGCAAGGCCGCCGCCGACATCGAGAGCCAGACCGGGGGGAAGGCCCTGGCCGTCGTGGCCGACCTGAGCAAGCCCGAGGAGGTCAAGCGGGCGGTCGCCGAGGCCGGCGAGCGCTTCGGCCGGATCGACGCCCTGTTCAACAACGCCGGCATCAACATCAGGCGCGCCCCGCAGGACTTCACCCTGGAGGAGTGGAACGAGGTCCTCAACGCCAACCTCACCTCGGCGTTCCTGGCGTCGCAGGCGGTCTATCCCTGGATGAAGCGCCAGGGGGGCGGGAAGATCATCAACACAGGCAGCATGACGTCGGTCCTCGGGTCGTCGTTCGCCGCCCCGTACGCGACGTCCAAGGGGGCGATCGTCCAGCTCACCAAGAGCCTCGCCCTGGCCTGGGCCCCGGACGAAATCCAGGTCAACGCCATCCTCCCCGGCTGGTTCGACACCGAGATGACCTTCGCCGCCCGCGAGCAGATCCCCGGCCTGCACGAGCGCGTCCTGGCCCGCATCGCCAAGGGTCGCTGGGCCAACCCCGCCGACATGGCCGGCGCCGCCGTCTTCCTCGCCAGCCGCGCCAGCGACTACATCACCGGCGTCGCCCTTCCCGTCGACGGCGGCTACCTCGCGACCCTCTGACGCGGGGCCGCGGGGTGTCTCCCGGTCAATCCTCCTTCGCGGGGGCGACGAACACGTCCTCGCGCGGGAACTTCTCGAACAGCTCGGCCGGCTTGCCGAAGTTCTTCGCGAGGATGTCGGCCGGATTGCCGGCGATCCACTGCGAAAGGTCGATTGCCGCGTAGATCCCCGAGTTGAAGCCGATCAGGACCCGGCACGGCCCCTCGCCGACGTTCTCGATCGAGTGCCCGTAACCCTGGGGGATGTAGCCGACGTCCCCCTTCGAGAGCGTCTCGGCCCGGTATCGCCCGCGCGAGCCGAACATCGTGACCGAGACCTCCCCTTCGATGACGTACTGCCACTCGTCGGCCGTCGGGTGCCAGTGCAGCTCGCGCAGGCCCCCCGGCTCCAGGTCGAGGACCACCCCCGCCACGGTCGTCGAGATGGGGAACGTCGAGGAGTCGACGCGCCATTCCCTCCCCCCCTGGAACGTGCGGTGGGGCGGGCGCTTCAGCAGCTCGTACCGGTGCGTGAGGGCCGGCGTCTTCCAGCCCTGGAGCGGCGGTCGCGAAACCTCGGGCGGGACGGCCCCCCTGGCGAAGTAGACCTCGCCCTTCGGGAACCCGTCGAAGGCGGATTCCGGCAGTCCGAAATTCTTGGCGAGCAGCGGCCTGGGCACGAGGCCGAGCCAATCGGAGATGCTGAACGTCCCGAACTCCGAGAAGTACCCGTTGTCGAAGATCAGGATGAAACGCGCGGGCTCGTCCCCAAGGCATTCGAGCACGTGACCATGCCCGCGCGGGAAGTACCAGACGTCTCCGGGATTGAAGTCGTTGGTCTCGGCGGTGCCATCCGGCGCGATCACGGTCGTGCGGACGCGTCCCCCGACGATGAAGGCCCATTCGGCGGCCGTGGCGTGCCAGTGCAGCTCGCGCATGGCTCCCGGCTCCAGCTTCATGGAGACCCCCGCGAGCCCTTTCGAAATCGGGAGCTGCTCGACGGTCGCCTCCTTGCCGTGGCTGCCGCCGATCACCTTCCCCTCCGACTTCTCAAGCTCGTACTTGAACGTCGGCAGTTCGTCGCCGTCGAGGATGGAGTCGGGGACGTTGTTCATGAAGCTGGGATCGCCGGCCCGCGCGTCCCTCGCCGCCGTCATCGCGGCGGCGGCGAGGCCGGCGGCCGCGAGGAATTCTCGCCTCGGCAGGTCGGTCATGCGAAGCTCCATCGGTGAGGACGCGGGATGGCGAGCGTCCCGCGACGCGCGGGCGGCTCCGTGAAAAGTCGCGACGAGAGGCCGGTGCCCGGCTCACGGCGGCGATCCGGGTTGTGGAAGGACGAGTCGACATGGCCATGCCTCAAGGCCACCTCCGCGACACTCAGGCCGCCACGGCCCCCGCGCGGAGCACGTCCAGGACCTCGACCGGATCGCAGCCATAAAGCCCCGACCCCGAGACCTCGTTGGCCTCGACGACGGCCGGGCCGACCCCGCGGATGACGCCGGCGTCGATCACCACGGCGGGGGGCAGGTCGATCGAGCCGTCGGCCAGCAGGCGGTCGACGAGCGTTCGCGTCCGCGCGGCCGCGTCTCGATCGATCAGCCATTCCTCGCCCCGACGGGCCAGAGCCCCATGCAGCCAGTAGGGGGACCAGGCCCGGACTCGCCGGTCCCGGACGAAGTAGCGGAACTCGGCCTCCCAGGCCACCGGCTCGGCGGCCAGCACCGGGTCGTCCGCCGGGAAGTCGGGCAGCTCCGCCCCGCTCGCGTAAACCCTCGCAGGGAACAACTTCCGATTGGGAGGCTTGAGGAAGACCGGCCCGGCCAGCGACCGCGCCTCGGCGGCGGTCATGAGCCGCACCTCGCGAGAAGTGTACTCGCGGGGGAGCCGGGGCAGGAAGTCCTCGGGGGGCCCGATGATCCGCAGGCCGAGCCGTTGCGCCACGGCCTCGTTGAACAGGGGCTCGGCGAACAGGACGGGCTCCCGGGGCGTGAAGTCGTCCGGCACGCGCCAGGACGGGAGGCGCGTCACGTCCCAGCCCCGCGCGACCGCCGCGCGCCAGAGGTTGACCGAATCGGCCGTGTATCGCGGCGACAGGATGAGCGTGGGCGTCATGGGTCCTCCCGCCGATAGGACCCGAGGCCGGACGAAAGGGTTCGCGAGCCCGGCCCTCATCGCCAGGCGAACTCGGGCGGGACCGGGCGGCCGACGACCTCGGGGCGGACGATCGACCAGAAGTCGCGGATCTTGGAGCGGACGACGGCCGTCTCCCGCGCGAGGACCTTGTAGACCAGCCCCGCCCCGTTGGGCAGCCGCCCGACGCCGGCCGCCCAGCCTTCCTCCTTGTTCCAGGCCGAGACGGCGCGGGCCGCGACGGCGTCGGCGACGGCCGGCGGGGTCAGGAGCAGGACGTTGCCGAAGACGTCGAAGCCCCCCATCACCCCCGGCCGCGCGACGGGCGAGCGGCCGGGCTCGATCAGGAACTTCTCGACGAACAGGGGCGTCCCGTCCGGGCGCTCGGCCGCGACGGTCGACGAGAAGAGGTCGAACCGGAACAGCTCCCCCTCGCCGTAATACTTCCGGCCCCCCATCAGCGTCTCGGAATAGAGCAGCGTCGCCGACGGCGCGACGCGGATCCGCGTCTTCGTCAGGAACCGCGAGCGGGCGAACGGAATCACGGGCTCCGGGATGTACTCCAGATAGGCCCCCTCATCCAGGACGATCTCCTGGGCCTGGGAGGCGTGGTTGGCGTCCATCTCCTGGATCTTCGTCGCCGACTGGGTCGTGACGTGGGCCCGCGCCCCCTCGGCCACGGTGAAGTCCATGGTGTAGCGGTCTCCCTGAAGGATCCCGCCGGAGTTCGCGATGATGAAGACGACGGGCATCTCGGGCATGCCCTCGTCGCAGTAGAGCGCCTTCTGCACCAGCAACGGCGCGCGACGCCGCATCACGGCCAGGATCGACCGGTCGCGGCGGCGCTCGAAGCCGAGGCGCAGGTGGGGGACCTTGCCGAACGACCCGCTCGGGAGCTGCGGGGGCTCGTCGAGGTACGGCAGCAGTTCGTGGGGAGTCGACGCGGGGCTCACGCCGGGGCCTTCAGGTTCAGGTCGAACAGGACGTTCTCGCGGATCAGATCCACCAGCCGGTCGATCCCCTCGCCGGTCTTGCAGTTGGTGAAGACGAAGGGCTTCTCCCCCCGCATGAGCCTGGAGTCGGCGTCCATCACCTCCAGGCTGGCGCCGACGTGGGGCGCCAGGTCGGTCTTGTTGATCACCAGGATGTCCGACTGCGTGATCCCCGGCCCGTTCTTGCGCGGGATCTTGTCGCCGGCGGCCACGTCGATGACGTAGATGAAGAAGTCCACCAGCGCCGGGCTGAAGGTGAGCGTGAGGTTGTCGCCGCCGCTCTCGATCAGGACGACGTCGGTGTCCGGGAAGCGGGCCTCCATGTCCTCGACGGCGGCGAGGTTCATGCTGGGATCCTCGCGGACGGCCGTGTGCGGGCAGGCACCGGTCTCGACGCCGATGATCCGCTCCTCCACCAGGATCCCCTTGAGCGTGCGCCTGACGTGCTTGGCGTCCTCGGTCGTGACGACGTCGTTGGTGATGATGAGGATCCGGACGCCGAGATCCAGCAGCCTGGGCGTGATCGCCTCGATGATCGCCGTCTTCCCCGACCCCACCGGGCCGCCGACGCCGATCCTCGTGATGTTCTTGGCCATGCGAGCGAAACCTCAGTTCATGAACATGCGGACGTGGGCCCCGACGTGCAGCGACGCCAGGACGTCGAACTCGGGCGCGAAGGCGGCCATGTCGTCGAGCCCCAGGCGAGAGGCCCGGTCGTACGCCTCGGCCGCCCGGCCGTTGACGTCGAACAGGATCGCCTGGGCGTCCAGGTAGTGGATCCTCATCAGCCGAAGCGCGGCGTTGACCATCATGCTCGCGACGCCGTACTGGTGCACGGCGAAGGCGTCCCGCCCCGAGAGGCCGAGGTCCGCGAAGACCAGGGCCTGCCCCACCGGCAGGCAGCCCGGCGTCGTCCCGGCGCGGATGCGGGCCAGCCAGTCGGCCGAGGCCGAGGGGCCGAGGATCCGTTCGGCCATCTCCGCGAGCTTCCGGCCCATGCGGACGGTCATGGTCCGCATCTCCTCGTTGAGCTTGCGATTGAACGCGGCTTGGTCGGCCGCGTCGACCCCGTCGGCGTCGCCGGCCGCCGCGGCGCGGGTGGCAGCCAGGAGGGCCACGCCGTCGGAGGTCGCGGCCTGCTCGACGGCCGCCCGCACGAATTCTCGCAGCGTCTCCACGTCGCGCACGACGCCCGCCTGCACGGCCGTCTCCAGCCCGTTCGAGAACGAGAAGGCGCCGATCGGCAGCAGCGAGTCGCCGAACTGGAGGACCCGGGTCAATTCCGCGATCGTGGACAAGCCTGCTCCTGGGCTGAGTGGTGGGGGGGCCGCCCCGGTCGTCCTCTCGCGCGGACGCCCTACCCCTCGGCGGGCACCGGGGCGTGCGAATGGGGCGTGGAGTCGGCGCCGCCGAAGAGCCGACGGGCCTCGTGCGGAGCCAGGTACGGGATCACCTCGGAGCCGGCGAGGAACTCGCACGCGACCCCCTCGAAGGCGTGCGTCCTCATCACCGAGGCCATGACCTTGCGGTCGACGGTCAGAGGGACGTACACGGCGGCCCCCTTCACGACGGCCGGCCAGTGCTGGTTCCCCAGCGCGTGGCCCAGCTCCAGGCAGGCGCGGGCCAGGTCCTGGGGGGGGCGACCCAGGAGGCCGTCGAGCCGCAGGACCATGACCTCGTTCAGGCTCACGCGCGCGACGATGGCCCGGAGGTTGGGCTCGTCCCAGACCAGGACGTCGCCGTCCCGGAGGTGGGTGTTTCGCCCGAGGGCCACCGCGACTTCCACGCCGGCGGCCGTCCTGAGGCGGAAGCGGTTCTTCTGGGCCTGCCACTGGTCCAGCTCGAGGGGGTCGATCGCGGCCCCCTCCAGGACCTGGGCCCACGCGGGATCGGCCGCGTTGCCCAGCGGTTTCTCGACGAGGATCATCATCCCTCCGCCCACTCGCGGGATCAGCAGAAGTAGTAGAGCTGGTTCAGCGAGATCGACTTCGGGGGCTTGACGGTCGCGTGGACGCCGTCGACCTTCACGGCGAAGGTCTGCGGGTCGACCTCGATATGCGGCACGAGGTTGTTCCGCACCATGTGGTGCTTGGTCAGCACCCGGGTCCCCGAGACCGGCTCGACGATCCGCTGGAGCCCGTACTTCCCCTTCACGTCCAGGTCGTAGGCCGCGCGCGAGACGAACGAGACGCAGGTCCTGGCCAGGGCCGAGCCGAAGGCCCCGAACATGGGGCGGTAGTACATCGGCTGGGGGGTCGGCAGCGAGGCGTTCGGGTCGCCCATGTTCGCCCAGACGACGAAGCCCCCCTTGATGACCATCTTGGGCTTGGCCCCGAAGAAGGAGGGGCTCCACAGCACCAGGTCGGCCATCTTGCCCGGGGCTATGGAGCCCAGGGTCTGGGAGATGCCGGCGGTGATGCAGGGGTTGATCGTCACCTTCGCCAGGTAGCGCAGGACGCGGGCGTTGTCGTTGCCGGGGGCGTCCTCGGGGAGCGGCCCCCGCGCCTTCTTCATGGCGTCGGCCGTCTGGAAGGCCCGCAGGAACGTCTCGCCGATGCGCCCCATCGCCTGGGAGTCGCTGCCGATGATGGACAGGGCGCCCATGTCGTGCAGGACGCTCTCGGCCACGATCGTCTCGGCCCGGACCCGGCTCTCGGCGAAGGCGACGTCCGAGGGGATGCGCGGGTTGAGGTTGTGGCAGACCATGATCATGTCGAACAGCTCGGCCACCGAGTTGACGCCGCAGGGGAGCGTCGGGTTGGTCGAGCTGGGCAGGACGTTGGGCTGGCCCACGACCTTCAGCAGGTCGGGCGCGTGGCCGCCGCCGGCGCCCTCGGTGTGGTACGTGTGGATCGTCCGCCCGTCGAACGCGGCGATCGAGTCCTCGACGAAGCCGGACTCGTTGAGCGTGTCGGTGTGGACGGCCACGCTCACGTCGTACTCGTCGGCCACCGACAGGCACGACCGGATCGCGGCCGGCGTGGAGCCGTAGTCCTCGTGGACCTTGAACCCGGCGGCGCCCGCCCGGAGCTGCTCGATCAGCGGGCCGGGGGAGGCGCAGTTCCCCTTCCCCTGGAACCCGAAGTTCACCGGCAGCGACTCGACCGCCCGGAGCATCATCTCCAGGTTCCACGGCCCGTTGGTCGACGTGACGCCGTTGGTCCCGTCGGTCGGCCCGATGCCGCCGCCCCAGAGGGTGGTGATCCCGTTGGACAGGGCGTCCCAGATCTGCTGCGGGCAGATGTAATGGACGTGCGTGTCCATCCCGGCCGGGGTGAGGATCAGGTGCTCGCCGGTGATGGCGTCGGTCGCCGTGCCGGTCGTCAGGCCGGGGGTGACCCCGTCCATCGTGCTGGGGTTGCCCGCCTTGCCGATCCCCACGATCCGCCCGTTCCGGATCCCGACGTCCGCCTTCACGACCCCCAGGATCGGGTCGAGGATGGTGACGTTGGTGATCACCAAATCGAGGCAGCCCGCCTCCTGCGTCAGGTTGTTGTCCGACCCCATGCCGTCCCGGAGCGTCTTGCCGCCCCCGCAGACCAGCTCGTCGCCGAGCGTGCGCAGGTCGCGCTCGATCTCGACGTACAGGTCGGTGTCGCCCAGGCGGATCTTGTCGCCGACGGTCGGCCCGAACAGGTCCGCGTACTGCTTCCGCGAGATCTTGGACAATGGACTTCCCCCCGGGTCAGGATCCGCTCGACTTGAACCCCTGCTCCCGCGCCCGCCGCGCGGCCGCCTCGCGGTTGGGCCGATAGTCGGGGGTCGGGCCCTCGCCCGTCCAGCCGTCGACCAGGTTGTTGAACCCGAAGCAGAACCGCTTGCCCCCCATCGGCACGAGCGTCACCTCCTTCTCGTCGCCGGGCTCGAAGCGGATGGCGGTCGTGGCGGGGATGTCCAGGCGCTTCCCGAACGCCGCCTCCCGGTCGAACTCGAGGTAGCGGTTGACCTCGAAGAAGTGGAAGTGCGAGCCGACCTGGATCGGGCGGTCGCCCGTGTTCCGCACCTTGAGCGTGGTGGTCGGGCGCCCGGCGTTCAGCTCCAGATCCCCGTCGGCCAGGACCACCCCCCCCACGGGGACCTCGGAGGTCTTGGCGCCGACGTGCTGGGTCGCGTCCGGGTGGGCCTTCCAATCGGTCTCGACGGGCTCGTCCGGCCTGTTCGCGGGCTCGGCCATGGGGGACCTCCAATCTCGCGGGTCACTTGATCGGGTCGTGGACGGTCACGAGCCGGCTGCCGTCGGTGAAGATCGCCTCGAGCTGGACGAACGGGATCAGGTCGGCGACCCCCTCCATCACGTCGTCGCGGGTGAGGACCGTCGCCGCGTCGTTCATCACCTCCTCGACGGTCTTCCCCTCGCGGGCCCCCTCCAGCGCCGCGGCGCAGATGATGGCCATCGATTCCGGGTGGTTGAGCTTCAGCCCCTTCGCCTTGCGCCGCAGGGCGACGTCGGCGAGCTGATGGATCATCAGCTTCTCGATCTCGCGGGGTGTCAGGTGCATGCACGACCTCCGATTTCCAACGAGCCACGAACCCGTCAGTCTCGCGCCACGAACAGCCGACGCTCGGCCCACAGCGCGGCGAGCATGATCCAGGACGCCGCCACGAACGGCGCGGTGAGGGCGGGGATGCCCAATTCCTTGGGGAAGTACTCCGTCAGCGGGGTCGAGATCACGGCCGCCAGGAGGGGCAGCGTCAGCGAGGGACGCGGCAGGAACAGGGCTATCGCCGCGAGCGCCCCGTTGTAGCCGAACAGGCCGATGGAGACGTCCGCCTCGGGGTCCCCGTGGTAGACGCCCACGGTCGTCCCGACCAGCGACCCCAGGAAGGCCATCGCCGCGTGCCAGGGGTTGCTGATCGCGATGCCGACCAGGAACAGGACCCCCGACATCTGGTTGGCGCCGAGCATCACCTCGGACTCGCCGCGGAGCACGGCCGCCCAGAAGCCCCCCTCCTCGACCGCCGGCGGCGGGGCGGGGGCGTCGATCGAATGGCCCATCGCGCCGTGGATCGCCAGCAGGAGGAGCCACGTCGACACGACGAAGGGCGCGGTGTACGCCGGGAACCGCAGGAAGCGGATCCCCAGCCGCGTGATGATCGTCGCGAGCACGCAGCCGACGACGTCCGCGGCCCAGGTCAGGGGGTGCGAGGGGAGGAGCAACGCGGGGAGCGCCAGACCGACCAGCGTCGAATTGAATCCGTAGAGCCCCTGCTCCACGTCGCGGCGGTCGTAGCCGGCCAGGTGGGCGAACAGGGGGCCGATGACCGCGCCCAGGACCGCCCCCGCCAGCATCGCCGGCGACGTCATCGCGATGCCCGCGAGGAAGAACAGGCCGGTCCCCGCGTGGCCCTGGAACATGATTTGACCGACGCCTCGGAGCGCGATCCGCGCCGGGGCGAGGAAGTCCTCGGTCGTTCGCGTGATGGGGGTATCGACTTGAGCCATGTGGAAGACGCGAGCCCAAAGATAGAGAAAATCTCGTCAGCTTCGGGGAGTATTTCACACCCCGGACTCGCCTTCAACTGGGTGCAGCCTAGTTTTCCTTAATCATTGAACCCCATCCCGATCGATATATCCGCCAGAATCGTCGCGCCCAGAAGGCTCCGTCGATGACGCGGAGACGGGCCGGTCCCGGTAACGAGGGGGGGTCACCATGGAGTTCGGAGTCGCGCGGCGGGGCCTGGCCCTGGCGATCATGCTGGCGTCATGGCAATGCGGGCCGCCGGCGCGTGGGCAGTCGCCGGAGGTCTCGCCGATCCCGGACGGGACGCCGGCCCCCGCGGCCCCGGCGGATTCCGAGATTCTGTCCGAGCTGCGCCGCCTGCGCGAGGAGGTCGCGGAGGCCCGCCAGCTCAAGGCGCAGGTCCAGGCCCTCCAGCAGCAGTTGGGGACGATGCCGTCCTACGGGGTGCCAACGTCGGGCGCGGGCGGGATGCCGGCGTCGGGCGCGGGCGGGATGCCGGCGCAGGGCGCGGGCGGGGCGGCGGGAAACGGGTCGGGCTTGACCGCGGCCGAGAGATTCCAGGGGGGCGACAACGGGGTCCCGAACCGCTTCCAGTCCGGCGCCTTCGGCCCCGATACCGACGAGCGCGAGGACGCCGACATCCACCCCCTGAAGAGCCGCTACAAGTACCACCACGACGGCACGGGCCCGCTGGGCGGCGGCGGCTTCTTCAGCTTCAGCGACGTCGACGACGAGTTCTCGCTGAACGTCTCGCACCAGATCACCGTCGACGGCACCTTCTTCGACCGGGCGAACCTGCCCACCATCGAGCAGAACTTCAACATCCCGTTCGCTCGTCAATTCTTCTACGGGAACATCACCAAGGACTGGAGCTACCAGGTCGGCACGCAGGGGTTCCTCGGCACCTATAACCTGCTCGACCTGTTCATGACGTGGCACCTCTCCAATAATATCTCGCTCCGGGCCGGCAAGGGGCTCGCCCCTCCGCTCTACGAGTACTACGCCTTCACCCCCGCCTTGGAGCCGGTGATCACGAACTCGCCGCTGTTCCAGCTGGCCGCCAAGCGTCCCATCGGATTCATGTTCAGCGGCGCCACCCAGGACAACCGGATGCAGTGGTGGTCGGGCGTGACCAACGCCGGCACGGCCCTCTACGGCGACCTGAACCGGAACGTCGAGTATAACGGCGCCGTCGACTTCACCCCGTTCCGGGGCGACCGGTGGAAGGACTCCATCTTCGAAGGCCTCGGCGGCGGCATCGGCCTGTCCGCGGGCAAGCAGCAGTACGCCCTGCACCAGTCGGGGATCGCGTTCACGAACAACGGCGAGGCGACCACGAACCCGGCCTTCGTGACCTCGGTCGGCCTCCCCTTCTACGTCTACAACCCCAACATCTGGGCCGACGGCATGCGGTCCCGCGTCGCCCCGCACATCTACTGGTTCGGCCGGTTCAGCGTCCTGGCCGAGATGATGAACCACAGCCGCGAGCTGACCGACGGCCGCACCTCCGGCCGGTCCACCCAGTGGGCCTACTACGTCAACGCCTCGTACTGGCTGACGGGCGAGCGCGACTTCATGCCCACCGGGTTCCAGGGCTATACGACGATCGAGCCGCTCCGCCCGTTCATCCTCAGGAAGGGCGAGTACGGCCCGGGCGCCTGGCAGCTCGCCGGCCAGTGGTCGGAGTTCAACGCCGGCCGCGGCGACATCGACCGCGGATACGTGGACCCCGCCCGCTCCACCGAGCGGTCGAATCAGTTCATGGGGGGCGTGAACTGGTGGCCCAACAAGTACACGCGCCTCAGCTTCAATTATGTGTGGACCGGGTTCAACAACCCCATCCAGCTGGTCGGCCCCGGGAGCATCGACAACTACCAGACCTTCTGGATGCGGTTCGCGATGTTCTTCTGACCCTCGCTCAGACGCCCGACGGGTACGTCTCCGGCACCTCCCCCCCCTCGCGGACGGGGACGCCCGTCAGCGGCCGGAGCGCCCGGGCGTGGTCGATGTACAGCAACGCGTCGTAGCGGCGCGGCAGGACGGTCGGGACGTAATTGCCGTACCGCTCGTGCTCGGGGCGATAGACAACGCCGATCGCGCGATGGCCGCGGGGCTCCAGGGCCTCGGCGGCCGTCGCGACTTCGTCGAGGATCAAGAGCGCGTCCGCGCCGATCGCGCGGCGGAGCACGTCCTCCCAGCTATCCTCGCGGCCGGGGGGGACGGGCATCCTTTCCATGGGGGTCTCCCACTCGCGACCGGCGATCACGCTCCCCCGGTTCGCCGAGAAGCCGACGAGCACCACCCCCTCCCCTTCATGACGCTCGCGGACGAGCTGGCCGACGTTGATCTCGCCGCGCCCCTCCATGTCCGTGAACCGCGCGTCGCCGATGTGGGTGTTGTGCTCCCAGACGATGGCGCGGGCGTCCGGGCCGTGGAAGTCCATCAGCCGCTCCAGCGTCTCGACCATGTGGCGGTCGCGGAGATTCCAGGTCTCCGACCCGCCTCGGACCATCGCGCGGTAATACGCCTCGGCGTCGCGGAGGACCAGCGCGTTCTGCTCCGCCACGAACCGGGCCTCGCGCTCGTCGTTCGAGGGGGGCTCGTCGCGGCCCTTCGCCTGGCGAAGTTCCCTAAGGAGCTCGACCACCTCGTCCTCGCACGAGTTGGGCGCGAACCGGGCCGCCCGCGCGTAGTCGTGGACGTCCTCCGCGTACGGCTCGAAGCAGCGGAGCGCGGCCATCGCCGTCGAAAGCGCCGCGGGGTCGTGCCCCCTCAGGTACTCCATCACCGCGTACAGGGATTCCCACAGGCTGTAGACGTCGAGCCCGTGGAACCCGACCTTCCCCCCGCCCGACGCCGAGTCGTTGCGCCGGCGAAGCCACTCGGCCAGCGCGACGACCTCCTCGTTCGCCCACATCCACGTCGGCCAGCGCTCGAAGGCGTGGAGCGTCTCGCGGGCCGAGCCGCGGGCGTCGGCCCGGCCCTTGACGTAGCGGTCGACCCGGTGGCAGTCGGGCCAATCCCCCTCGACCGCGATGAACGAGAAACCCTTCTCCTCGATCAGCCGCCGCGAGATCGCCGCGCGCCAGGTGTAGAACTCCGACGTCCCGTGAGACGCCTCGCCGAGCAGCACGAAGCGCGCGTCGCCGACGCGGTCGAGGAGCGGGTCCAGGTCCCGCTCGTCGCGCAACGGCCTCGCGATCCCCCCGACCAGGGCGATGAGCCCCTTCGACGCCGTCGGCTCCCGCCACGTCCCCAGCCTCGTACGCGCCATGACGTCCTCCCGACCGAACGCGCCCGCCGACGGCGTGCCGGCGCGGCTCAGGTTATGTAGCGTTCGAACCACTCCCCCGCCAGCTCGGCGACCCGCTCCAGCGCCCCGGGCTCCTCGAACAGGTGGGTCGCGCCCGGCACGACCTCCAGCTCGACGTGGGCCACCATCCGGGCCATCGTCCGGCGGTTCAGGGCGAGCACGGTCCCGTCGGCCCCCCCGACGATGAACAGCGTCGGCGCGCGGACGTCGCGCAGCTCGGCCTCGGGGGTCAGGTCGGGCCGACCGCCGCGCGACACCACCGCGGCGACGTGGTCGGAACGCTCGGCCGCCGCCCCCAGGGCCGCGGCCCCGCCCGTGCTGGCCCCGAACAGGCCGACCCTCAAGCCGCGGGTCTCGGGCCGGGCACCGGCCCAGTCCACCGCCGCGACCAGGCGGCCGACCAGCAGGTCGATGTCGAACCGCAGGTGGCGCGTGAAACGTTCCTCTCGCTCCTCCTCGACGGTCAGGAGGTCGAACAGCAGGGTCGCGAGGCCCCCCGACTGGAGCGAGTCGGCCACGAAGCGGTTCCGCGAGCTGAGCCGGCCGCTGCCGCTGCCGTGCGCGAACAGCACGAGCCCCCGAGGGGCCTCCGGCACGGCCAGATCCCCCACCAACCCGACCCCGCCGGCCGAGATCTCCACCTCGATCATCGAGACGGCATGCGCTCGGTTCAAGTCTAGCCCCTCCTCATCGCGACGAGTCCGCCCGCTCAGGCCGGATTCGACGGGCCCGCCCGCTCCTCCTCCGCGCGACGCAACAGCTCGCGCACCTCGTCGTCGCTCGTCTGCGAGAAGTCCTCGTACCAGAGGCCGACCGCGCGGAACGGCTCGGGGGCGAGGGGGCAGACGACGCGGTCCACGAGGCGGCCGAACTCCTCGACCGTCGAGGGCGCGGCCACGGGGACGGCCACGACGATGCTGGCCGGGCCCAGCCGGCGCAGGGCGGCGACCGCGGCTCGCATGCTCGCCCCGGTGGCCAGGCCGTCGTCCACGAGGACGGCGGTCTTGCCGCGCACCTCTGGCGGGGGACGGCCGCCATGATAGGCGCTCTCGCGGCGAGCCAGCTCCTCGGCCTCCTCGGCGGTCACCTCGTCGACCACCTCGCGCGAGATCCTCAGGCCGTCGACGACGTCGCGATTGAGCATCCGCACGCCGCCGGTGGCGATCGCGCCGAAGGCCAGCTCGGGATGGCCGGGGACGCCGAGCTTGCGGACGAGGAAGACGTCGAGCGGCCCCTTGAGCCGCCGCGCGACCTCGTACCCGACGGGCACGCCGCCCCGCGGCAACGCCAGGACCACCGCGCCCGACAGGCCCTCCAACCCCTCCATCCGGTCGGCCAGGATCCGCCCGGCCTCGCGACGGTCGCGATAAGCCTCGTGTTTCATGTCCCCCTCCTTCGTCGAGTCGGGACAGTCGCCGGCACCCCTCCGGGCGGACCGGCCATCGAGCCGTTCGCCCGCCCTGTCCTCTCCATCCTGGAATCTTCATGCAAATATGAATCCCGGCGACGGCCAAACGTCGCGCCGGATCAGGCGGCGAGGCCGCCGAGGCGTAGCGGGCCGCCGGCCCCGCCCGCCGCCCGGCCGGAATGGTGATAGACTGGCCGTCGGAACGTCCGTCGACCCCGATCCCGTCCCCGAGGCCCCCGCCGTGAGCGCGAAATCGAGCGAGCGTGTTTTGGTCGTCCCCGCCGCGGAGTTGGACAGGCTGGGCCGATTCCAGGGTTTCCACGCGGACGCCGAGCGTTACCTCTCGGTCCTGCTCCGGCCCGAGAACACCTCGTTCCGCCCCCGGTCCGAGGTCGAGACCGACCCCACCCTGAAGCAGATCATCCCCTACGTCGTGCTCCGCTCGCGGGGCTCCGTCTTCCGCTACACCCGGGGGGGCTCGCAGGGGGAGGCGAGGCTCCATCGGCTCCGATCGCTGGGCGTCGGCGGGCACGTCGACGAGGCCGACGCCGGGGGCCGCGACGGCTTCGAGGCCTACGACTTCGCCATGAGGCGCGAGCTGGCGGAGGAGGTCGAGGTCCGGAGCCCCGGCACCCTGCGGCTGGCCGGGCTCATCAACGACGACGCGACCCCCGTCGGCGAGGTCCACCTGGGCGTCGTCCACCTCTACGACCTCGACGAGCCCGACGTCTCCCCGCGCGAGTCCGGCCTGGCGGACGCCGAGTTCGTCCCGATCGCCGGCCTGGCCGCCGAGCGCGACCGCTTCGAAACCTGGTCGCGATTCTGCATCGACGAGCTGCTGAACGACGGCTGACGCCCGGCGGCCTAAGCGGCTGGACCGGGTTCCCCCGAACAGTCCGGTGGCTCGTGGACCATCGCCCCATCGAACGCCAAATCGGGGAGGCGCTCCAGAAGTTGGGCGCGACCTCGGGAGCCTCTCAACGCCTTCACCACGACCGACAGGGGTCCGGGCAGCATGAGCTTGAAATCCGCCTCGCCCGCGAGCCTCGGCTCGAAGGCCAATCGCTCGGTCGGCGGGTCGAAGGCGGTCACGATCCCCTCGCGGTCTCCCCTCGCATCGACCCGATACCAGCCGATTCCCGGCAGGTGGACCGAGTTGAGGCCGTGCAGGCAGAAGGACAGCCCGTCCTCGTCGACGCTCAACCGCTGGTAGCAGAAGGCCGCCGGGATCGCGTTGGCCCGCAGCAACGCGGCCAGCAAGTGGCTCTTGGAGTAGCAGAAACCCGTGCCATGCCGCAGGACCTGCGAGGCGGAGCAGGTCACGGGGTCGAGGCGGTAATCTCCGCTGTGCTTGATCTCGTCCCGGACCCACTCATAACACCGCCGCGCCGCCACGAACGGGTCGCCGTGCGACAGTCGCCTCGCGAGGGCGAGGACCTCTCGATCTCGCCAGTCGACCACCGGTGTCGCTTCGAGATATGCACGCACGCGACTGCTCCGTCCGCCCGCCCGCCAGGACGGCTGGTATCTGGCCTGGGAGGATTATAGCCCAGCCGCGTCCGGTGGCTTAGCCGCCGGCTTGCGGGCTGGGCAGGGGCTGCGCGCTGGGGAGCGCCTGGGGGCTCGGCGTCGGCGTCGGCTGGCGGGCGTCGAGCCATTCGATGACCGCCGGGAAGATCTCGACCGGCGCGTGCTTGCTCCAGACGAGGTCGCAGTGGCCGTAGCGACCAAGGCTCCCCTGCCCCTCGCCGAAGATCAAGAGGGTCTTGTCCGGGCTCCCCAGGCGGTCGAACGTCATCTTCGTCGACGGCACGTCGGAGATCAGGTCGGACTCCCCGGCGATCATGAGCGTGGGGACAACGACCTCGGGCAGGTGCTCGGCGTAGTCCATGCGGTCGTCGGCCGAGAGCAGGTGGCCGTGTCGGAGGTACGGGGCGAACTGCCTCAGCGCCGCCGGGCCGGGGTCTTCCAGCGTGTAGCCGTAGAACCGCGCCACGGTGCGCGGCTCGACGTTCTCCGCCGTGTAATAGAAGCGGTCGATCTTCTCCATCCCCGGCATGCGGTAGAAGGTCAGGGGACGCCCCAGCCTCCCCGCGCTGGCCACGCGCAGCAGGCTCCGGATGCCGCCGTTGGCCGAGAGCATCTGCTTCTGGGGGGTCGTCGCCTGGATGATGGTGCTCCCCATCCCGACGAAGTTCGCGATCCGATACGGCTCGTTGCTGAGCTGCTGGAAGGGGAACATGACCATCCCCCCCAGGCTGTGGCCGATCCAGTTGACCTGACCGTGGCCCGTCTGGCGCTGGACGTGGTCCAGGATCGCCGGCATGTCGTGGCGGACCACGTCGTCGAGCGTCCACGACGACTCGCCGCTCTCGCGGAACGGGGTCTCGCGCAGGAATCGGTTGACGCGATCCTGGGCCCCCACGCGCGAGTTCTCGCCGGAGGCCCGGAGGTCGAACAGGAAGACCTCGTAGCCGGCCTCGACGAGCTTCGATGGCAGGTGGTCGTCGGTGATGGTCCAGAAGGTGGCGTTGAGCCCGAGGCCGTGGCAGAGGACCACCGGGAGCTTGCCCGGCGAGGGCCGGTCGGGACGGAAGCGACGGACGCCCAGCCGCCAGCCGTCGTCCGTGTAGGCGTATTCGTCCGTGCAAGGACGCAGGTCCGGCGACGGGGCGTTCCGTCGCATGGCGGCGCAGCCGGAAAGACCGGAGAGGCCGAGGGCCAGGGCCGCGGCCGCCCATTCCCTGCGCGACAGTCGATCCATGCGTTCTGGATTCCTTCCGACGACGACGCTCGCGGTCCTCCCTGACCGCGGGGGCGGATTCTAGCCCAGCCGGCCGGGCGAGGGAACGCGAGATTGCCGCCAAGCGCCGAGGCCCCCGTGGAATCCGGCCCGGCGGGACTGCTTCCGCCTTGAAACGGGGACCGACGGGCACCAAGAATCGAAGGCTCGCGGCACTTGGTCGCGAATTCATTCCGTGCGATGCGGCGGGGGGAGGCGATCATGCCGTCGGGAATCCTGGGCGTCGTCATCGTGGCCGGCGTGGTCCTCCTGCTGGTGCTGGGGTGGATCGCCGCGGCGTACAACAGCCTGGTCGCGCTGAGGAACCGTTACCGGACGGCGTACAGCCAGATCGACGTCCAGCTCAAGCGGCGGTACGACCTGATCCCGAACCTCGTCGAGACCGCCAGGGGCTACCTGACCCACGAACGCCAGACGCTCGACCTGGTGACGCAGGCGCGGAACACCGCGCTGGCCGCGAGCCGAGAGGCGGCCGCGAACCCGGGCGACTCGGCGTCGATGGCGGGCCTGGCCGCGGCCGAGACCCAGCTCGGCGGCGTGCTCGGCCGGCTCTTCGCCGTCGCCGAGGCCTACCCCGACCTGAAGGGGAGCCAGACCATGACGGCCCTCCAGCGCGACCTGAGCCAGACGGAAGACCAGATCGCCGCCTCCCGCGCGACCTTCAACGAGGACGTCAGGCGCTACAACACGGCCCGCGAGAGCTTCCCGACGAACCTCGTGGCGAACGCCACCGGCTTCGCCCCGGCCCAGCTCTTCGAGCTGGAGACCGAAAAAGAGCGCGAAGTCCCCGGCGTCTCCTTCTGACCGGGCTTGCACGATCGGCCCGAGATCTCTATGATGCCTCGGTCGGGTCGAAAACGACTCCCGACGCCCGCCCATTTGGGGAATGGTGTAACGGTAGCACGACTGACTCTGGATCAGTTAGTCTAGGTTCGAATCCTAGTTCCCCAGCTCCCGCGAAAGCACGACAGAGAAGGCCGCCCAGACGGCCACGATTCCAAGGGCCGGTCGGGCGCGAGTCGAATCGAATGCGACTCGCGCCCGACCGGCCTTTTCGTCGTGGCCGGCGGTTCCCCGGGCGTCGCCCTCACCGCCCGGCCAGCCGGCACACGTCCCACAGCTTGATCGTTCCGTCGTAGCTGGCGGAGGCCAGGGACTTCCCGTCCGGCGAGAACTCGACGCGGCTGATCGCCCCCCAATGGCGGTCGAACGTCGCCAGGAGCCGCCCCGTCGCGAGGTCCCAGAGCCGGACGTCGCCCGCCGCGTTGACCGGCCACGGATGGTCGGTGTAGCCTCCTCCGGTGGCCACGAGCGAGCCGCCGGGCTCGAACGCCCAGTCGTTGATCTGGTCGGGATGCCCCTTCAACGTGGCGAGTCTCCGCCCCGTGGTCGCATCCAGCAGGGCAAGCGTCCCGGATTCGGGACGCCGCTCCGTCTCGATCCGGACGCGACCATCAGGGCTGACGAGTCGATGCCGGATCGCCCACTCCGGCATCTCGTCCCTGGGGACGATCGCGCTGGCCGCGCCGCTGGCAACGTCCCACAGCCGGACTTCATGCCCGTCCCACGTGGCGAGCGTCGCGCCGTCGGGCGAGAAGGCCGCCAGGCCGATGAAGCCCGCATGGCCGGTCAGGGCCGCCCGTTGCCTCATCGTGTCCAGCTCCCAGAGTCGGACCACATGGTCGGCCCCTCCGGAGGCGAGGAGCTTCCCGTCCGGGGAGAACGCGACGGCATACACGGGACCATCATGGCCCCGGAGCGTGGCCTTGAGCCGACCCGGGAGGTGCCGCCAGAAGAGCATGGCGGCCGCGAGCGTCAGGACGGCCAGCGTCGCCGCCGCGGCCCGCGCGTATCGTCGCCGACGGCCGTCCATCGGGCGTGATCCTCTCCGAATGGCGACGGCCGGCGTCGCGCGGAGGCGCGACGCCGGCCGAGGGCGTCTCGGTGGCGCGGGGCGTTACTTCTTGTCGGCCTTGGCGTCGGCCTTGGCGGGGGCGGGGGCGGGCTTGCCGGACTTGCCCCGCTTCTCGTCGGCCTTCTTCTTCTTGGCGGTGTCGCGCGCGTCGCCCATCGGTGGCTCTCCTTCGGGATCGAGGGCCGGACGGCCCGGGGGGATGGGGCGTCGCCGTCGAAGGGGGCGGCGACGTCCTAGAAGATGCCCAAGCCACCGATGCGTTTCAAGCCCCTCGGGGGGATTTCCCCCCGGATTTCCGCGCGGGGGCCTCAGCGGCCCTCGCGCCAGTAGTCCGGCAGGTCCGGCTTCGTGGCCAGGAGGATCTCCAGGATGGCCTGACGTTCCTCCGACGTGCGCCTGGCGTAGTCCTCGGACTGGTCCTTGCCGGAGAGGACTTCCCAGAGGCGGCGGTACGCCCGGTCCTTCACCGGCGCGGGGAGGGCGTCGAACGCCTTCGAGTAGATGAGGTAGCTGCAGGGGTACTTGAACATCCGCGTCGTCAGGTCGAAATCGCGCAACGACCGCCCTTGCGGGTCGCGCGGGCCGCGCCCGGCGAACTCGGCGGCGAATTCGGACGTCCCCTCGATCTTGCCCTCCAGCTCGGTCTCGTCGATGAACAGCATGTAGCGGACCAGCTTCTCCGCGGGGCCGTCGAAGCGGCGGGCCGTCGTCTCGGAGATCGTCCCCTCGGGCTCGCCGAACGCCTTGTTGATCTCTCGGGCGTACTGGAGGGCCAGCTTGGCCTGGTAGTTCGCCACGGTGATCAGGTTGTGCATCTTGACCTGATGCTCAAGCACCATCAGCGCCACGATGTCGCTGTGCGGCGAGAGGTACGGCTTGAGGTTGAGCCGGGCGCCGAGATCCAGGACGTCCTTGGCGATCGGCTTCGGGCCGTCGCGCGAGGTCGGGTCGGCCAGCAGGTTCCCCAGGTGGGCCTGGCCGCTCGCCTTGCCGGTGACGTACCAGCCCCCCCAGCGCTCGGCCAGCGGGCTGTCGTGGGTGGTCACCGAACTCCCCGCGCTGAACAGAAGGCGCCCCGATGGCTCCGTCGGGATCGACCGGACGAGGTGGCCCGGCACCCCCTCCGTGCGGCCGGAGAAGTGGCACTGGAGGCAGTCGTGCGTGCGACGCTCCAGCAGCGGCGTGCCGTCGTCCCGCTCCTCCTCCTCGCTGAGGAAGTAGAAGACGCCCCCGAGCTGGGAGTCCGCCGCCGACAGCTCGATCCCCTCGCCGTTCTGGCAGTAGCCGACGTAGATGTCGTCGTTGAAGTAGATCGCGCGGGGCCGCTTCGGCGAGATCTTCGAGATCTGGAGGCTGGACTTGGAGAAGACCAGCACCTGCGACGAGACCGGCACGTCGAGCGCCTTCAACAGCGCCTTGAGGTAGCCCGTCGGCCCCTCGCGCTCCAGCACGACCTTCTTCGACTCGACGAGCTTTGCCAGCTCGCCGACCGGGTCGGTCGCCTCGGCCGAGAGGTAGTTGATCGGCTCGCGATCGAACGGCAGGTCGGCCCTCGCCGCCAACGAGGTCGCCAGCGCGACGGCCGCCACCAGCCCCCCCGCCGCGAATCGTCGCGCCGGGGTGCCGAGGGCCGTCCGTCGCCGGCTCGCGCGTGATCCGTCCCCCGCGGCCGGGGTCGAGGACGGCTGCGTCGCTTTCGCAAGGCGGACATTCTTTACCATGACATAAAGAATACCCGCGCCTCGCGCGACTGGGAAGGAGAAACTTCGGGTCGCCCCCGTTTTCGCCCCCGTCGAACTGTACAGGCGAGGTCCAGTCGCCGTTGACAGGAATCGGCCGTCCATCCCTAATCCGCGTTCGGGGCAACCGATGCGGAGGGGCGTCATGGCACGACGAAGGCGGGCGCTCCGGCTGGCGGCCTGGGCGGGATGGTTGGCGTTGGTGTACCTGGGCGTGAAGGCCGGCGCGACCGCGCCCGACACCAACCCGGAACACCTGGCCGGGCTCCTGGCGTTGGGCTATCTCGCGGCGTGGGGGCCCTTCTTCGTCTTCTCGCCCCACGGCGCGGCGGGGACGCTCGGCCGGTTCGCGCTCGGGACGACGGCCGTCCTGGCGACCTTCGCCGCGATGGAGGCGCCGGCGCGGCTCGGGCTGCTGGACTATCGCGAGGTCTTCGCCACGCCGACCCCCTCGTGGCAGCGCCGGGGGAACGCCCCCGACGCCGATTTGATCTACGTCCGCGAGCCGAACCAGCGGGCCCGGCTCCGATACGTCGGCGGCGACCTGTACGGCCTGCGCGGAGCGAGGCCCTGGAAGCATTACGACCGCGAACTGGCGACCGACTCCCACGGCTTCCGCAACCCGATCGACATGGATTCGGCGGACGTCGCCGTGGTGGGGGACTCGTTCGTCGAGGGCCTGCACGTCGAGGCGGCCGACCTCATGACCGCGCGGCTGGCCGACCTCATGGGCCGGAGCGTCGCGAACCTGGGCCGCAACGGCTACGGGCCCCAGCAAGAGATCGGCGTCCTGAAGCGGTACGCGATGCCGATGAAACCGGCCGTCTGCGTCTGGTCGTTCTTCGAGGGGAACGACCTGCACGACCTCCACGAGTACGACGACCACCGAAAAAACCTGCCGCGCATCCTGGACACGCGACGGTCCCAGAGCCCATACGCCCGGAGCTTCGCCCGGAACAGCCTGGCGTTCGTGCTCCGGGAGCTGATCCGACCCGCGCCGACGAAACCCGCCGATGCCCACCTCGGGATGTTCACCGATCGCGAGGGCCGCGAGGTCCCCTTCCACTTCAACTCCGGCATCCAGTTCGACGTGGCGGTCCCCAAATTCCCGCGCGGGAACTCCGACGAGATGAAGCGCGTCGCCGCGATCCTGGCCGAGGCCCGCGACGTCTGCCGCGCCAATGGCGTCGAACTGGTGGTGGCCTTCGTCCCGGCCAAGCTGCGGATCTATCGCGACCTCTGCCGGTTCGCCCCCGACTCCCCCTGCCCCGATTGGCCGACCGACGACCTGCCGGACGACATGCGCCGCGTGGTGGAAGGGCTCGGCCCCGACGTCGGCTACGTCGACCTCACCCCGGCCCTCCGCGCCGCCGCCGAGTCTGGCGAGATCGTCTACCTCCCCGACGACCCCCACTGGGCCGAAGCCGGCCACCGCGTCGCCGCCGAGGCCCTCGCGCCCGAGCTGAGCCGCCGCTTCGCCCAGAATATCCGGGCAGAGCCTCGATGATCGCTCCTCCCAGCAGCCTTCTCCCTCGATTACATCGCCAAGGACAAGCCCCCCTTCTCCCCTGGTGGTGCTCCGTCGAACACGTGACGGCACGGGCACCGACTCTCATCCCTTCTCCCCTCGTGGGAGAAGGTGCCCCGGAGGGGCGGCTGTGGGGGCG